>NZ_JABEPH010000168.1:0-12358 GCF_013004495.1 Rhizobium sp. SEMIA 4085 | reverse complement strand
TCCTACATATAAAAACTAACTTGCGTCGGGCGACAGCGGGCCGGGGGTGGGAGGTCCGGGCGGGGAAGACGAAGCGATGACGGATGCGTACCTGACGGCACTGGAGGAGGCCGTTGGGGGCCGGCGGAAGCCCAGGAAGAACCAGACGCCGCCGGCAAAAACCGTTCGGCCCGCAGAGCCGAAGGCCGAAAAAGCCCCCGAGTCGATCGAAAATCCAGCCGAGGAGACGGTCCCGCTGATCCCGCTAGGCTCGCGCGCCATCCCGGGTCCCGAGCGGTCGACGGAACAGGCGAAGGCCGGGCAAACCGTTGCCAAGACAACGCCTGACACGCCCGTCGTACCGCTCAAGACGCCGGGGGATCAGAGCGAGGCAAAGGCCAATCCCGCTATTCCCTTCGGCCAGACGATCGACGGCAATCGCGGGCCAATCAGGGAGAACGAGCGCCGCCAGCGCAACGACGGCGGCAACAACGGCAAGACCCCCGATTTTGGCGGTGGCGGCGGTGGTGGCGGTGGCGGCGCCAGCTTCCACAAGCGTAGCGAACCGGTGAACTTTGCCGTTAGCCTCGCAAGGGGTATTGCAGCTGTCCGGCGCAACATGGTCATCGTCATGGCCTTCACGATCGCCATCCACGTATTGCTGCTTGCGATCCCTCTCTATCTCTTCCAGATTTCCGACCGCGTGCTGACGAGCCGTTCGATCGACACGCTGGTCATGCTCACGGTTGCCGTTCTGGGCGCCGTCATCCTGCAGGCCTTCATGGATTCGATCCGGCGCTTCATCCTGATGCGCACGGCGGTCGAGCTCGAAGTGCAACTCGGGGCGCCGATCCTGAGTGCCGCCGCTCGCGCATCGCTGCACAGCAACGGCAGGGACTACCAGACGCTGCAGGATCTGCAGCAGTTGCGGTCCTTCCTGACCTCGGGCACGCTCATCGCCTTTCTCGATGCACCGCTGATGCCGCTCTTCGTCGTCGTGGTCTATCTGGTGCATCCACATCTCGGTCTCATCATTATGACCTGCTGCGCAGTGCTCTTCGTCATCGCCTATTTGAACCAGAAGTTCACGGCGCGGCAGTTCGCAGAGGCGAACGGTTATCTCAGCCGCGCGAACTTCCACCTCGATTCCATGTCGCGCAACTCGCAGATCATCAATGCGCTCGCCATGATCCCCGAGGCGGTGAAGATGTGGGGCCGAGAGACGGCCGGCTCGCTGAAATCGCATGTCTCGGCGCAGGATCGGAACATCGTCTTTTCCGGCGTCTCGAAGGCCTGCCGCATGATCACGCAGGTCGCGCTGCGCGGCTGGGGCGCGCATCTGTCGCTTTCGGGCGAGATGACGGGCGGCATGGTGATTGCAGCCTCGATCGTTTCGGGCCGCGCGCTGGCGCCGATCGAAGGTGCAATCGAAGGCTGGCAGCAGTTCAACAAGTCGGCGTCTGCCTTCGGCAGAATCAAGCAGCTGCTGATCACCTCGCCGCTGAACTTTCCGCGGCTGCGGCTGCCCAATCCGGAAGGCCGGCTGGATGTCGAGCGTATTCTCTTCGTACCGCCGCCGCAGAAGAAGGTGATCCTGAACGGCATCTCCTTCTCGCTGAAGAAGGGCGAATCGCTGGCGATCATCGGCAATTCCGGCTCCGGCAAGACGACGCTCGGCAAGATGCTCGTCGGCTCGATTCTGCCGACTTCCGGCAACGTGCGCCTGGACCTCATGGACCTGCGCAACTGGGACCAACGGCAGTTCGGCGAAAGCATCGGCTATCTGCCGCAGGACGTTCAGCTCTTTCCCGGTACGATCAAGGCCAACATATCGCGCATGCGCGACGACGTCGAAGACCAGCAGATCTTCGAGGCGGCCGTGCTTGCCGACGTGCACGAGCTGATCGCGAGCTTCCCACAGGGCTACGAGACGATCGTTGCCGCCGATGGTTCTCCGCTTTCCGGCGGCCAGAAACAGCGTATCGCGCTTGCCCGTGCGTTCTTCGGCGATCCGAGGTTCGTCGTTCTCGACGAGCCGAACTCCAACCTCGATTCGCAGGGCGAGGCAGCGCTTGCACGTGCCCTTATCCATGCGAAGAAAAAGGGAATCACGACGGTAACGATCACGCAGCGCCCCGCCCTGCTTCAGTGCGTCGACAAGATCCTGCTTCTGAAGGAGGGCTCCGTCGCCATGTTCGGCGAGCGTACCGAGGTCATGGAAGCGCTTTCCAAGAATAACGGCCGGCAGCCGCCGCGTATCGAAGGTAACGACAATGGTGAGTAGAAAACCGCAACCGGCCGGCAACCCGATCGAATGGTACAGCGAAGTGCCGCGCTCCATCCGCTATCACAGCATCATCGGGCTCGGCGTCCTTTTTGCCTCCTTCGGCGGCTTCGGCTTCTGGGCGGCAACCGCACCGCTTGCCTCCGCAATCATCGCGCAGGGCAGCTTCGTCGCAACCGGCAACAACAAGATCGTGCAGCATCTCGAAGGCGGTATCATCAAGGAAATGAGCGTCAGCGAAGGCGATGTCGTCAAGGAGGGCGATGTTCTGGTGACACTCGACCCGACGGCCGCGCTCTCCAACGAGCGGATGCTGAAGCTGCGGCGCCTGCGCCTTGAAGCGGTCGTGGCTCGGCTGCGCGCCGAGGCCCAGGGCGCCCGCCACTTCAAGATACCCGACATCGTCATGGCCGAGGCGAGCGACCCAGACGTCAACGCGATCATCCAGAGCCAGAACGTTGTTTTCCACAGCAAGCAGATCAAGCTGGAAGAACAGCTCAACCTCATCGAGAAGAACATCAAATCGCTGGAGTACCGCTTCAAGGGATATGACGGCCAGAGGCAGGCCTTCGAGCGCCAGCTGTCTCTTCTGACCGAAGAGCGCGATTCCAAGGCGCGTCTCGTCAAGGTCGGCTATATGCGCAGGACCGACCTTCTGGCGATCGAACGCGCCATGGCCGATGCATTGGGCGATATATCGCGGCTGACGGGCGAGCTCAATGAAAGCGAGGCGGAAGTCGCCAAGTTCCGTCAGGAAGCGGTCATCGCCGTCAACTCCAATAAGCAGGCCGCACTCGACGCGCTGGAAACCGCCGAATCCGAGCTCGACAGCGTGCGCGAGCAGGTTCGCGAAGCAGCAGGCGTCCTCGAGCGCACGGTCATCCGCTCGCCGGTCAGCGGCACCGTCGTGCGCAGCTATTATCACACCGCAGGCGGCGTCATCACCACCGGCAAGCCGATCATGGAAATCCTGCCCGCGCATGTGCCGCTCATCATCGAAGCGCAGGTACTGCGCACGTCGATCGACCAGTTACATGAGGGCCAGACGGCGGCCATACGCCTTTCCGCGCTCAACCGGCGCACGACACCGGTGCTCAACGGCAACGTCTTCTACGTTTCCGCCGACTCGATCGAGGAGAATGCCGGCCAGCAGGTGAAGGATGTCTATATCGTGCGTGTCCAAATATCCGACGACGAGATCAGCCGGGTTCACGGCTTTCATCCGGTGCCTGGCATGCCGGCCGACGTGCTGATCCAGACATCCGAACGCACTTTCTTCGAGTATCTGACGAAACCGATCACCGACAGCATGTCGCGTGCATTCAAGGAACGCTGATGGCAGCAGTCAGCAAAAGAAATCAAAAGCCTCTCACGGCGATCTGAAGTATCGTTTCACTAGAGGATCACGGAGGGAGGCTTTCATGGCGGCTATGTCTGACGTGCTGCTGCGGGTCGGCCGCCTGAACTATGTCTGGACCAATACGGAAAGCCTGCTGATCTACATCATTGCCCACCTTCTCAAAATCCAGAAGGACGCGGCGATCGTCGTGTTCCTGACGCTCAACACGACACGGGCGAGGATCGACCTGGTCGAGCGCCTCGCTAAGCTGCATTCCACGCCAGCAGCAGACCGCAAGGCCGTCCTTCACGCCATGTCGCGCATGAAGAAGGAATCCAAGATGCGCAACAAGTATAACCACTGCATCTATTCCTTCGACGACAAGGGCCAGATCTCCGGCACGCAACTGATGCGCTTCGTCGAGGACGACAAGGAAATCAGCTACGGCAAGGTCGAGCAGCTCGACGAAAAGGAGATTGCGGCGCTGGAGAAATCGATCGCCGAGATCGTCTCGATCAGCCAATCGCTTTGGAGCTTCATCAACGCAAGCTCGCATGTATCCGGCGAGCTTTAGCCCCTGCTCCTAACCCTCGGCGACTAATCATATTTAATACAAACCTTTCATCCGAACGGCATATTTGAAGCCCTGCATTTGCCCTTAGAATGAAGCCTCCCGAATGTGTTATGGGTATTGGGAGGGGACCATGCGCATTGACGTGATCGACACCGAGGCCGGCTTCGAGGCTGTCCGCGATGATTGGGATCGGGTCTATATGGACGATCCTCATGCGCAGCACTTCCTGTCCTGGATATGGCTCAAGTCCTATCTTTTTCATCGCAAACGCTGGTTCATTCTAGCGCTGCGCGAACGCGAGGATCGCTCTCCCTACGTCGCCTTCTTTCCTCTGCGTGTCACCACCCAGCATGACAAGAAGACAGGCGCCTTTTTCGACGAAATCATCATGGCCGGCAATTTTTCGGCCGACTATACTGGCTTCATCGCGCAGCCGGACTATGAGCAGCACGCGATCGCCGGATTTGCCGCCTATCTGAAACGGCAGAACTGGACGCATCTGAAGCTGGAATATTTCAGCGGCCCTCCGCAGCGGCGCGAAGCACTGGTTGGCGCGCTGCAGGGGCCGGAGGTGATGTTCCGCGACAGCTCCCCGCAAAATCCCGAGAACATAGACAACTGCATCTGCCCGGTCGTCACGCTGCCACCGAGCTTTGACGACTATCTGGAACAGAAGATGAGCAGCCAGACGCGACAGAAACTGCGGCGCTTCCTGCGCAAGGTCGAGAGCGACGACGACTATCGCATCACGATGGCGACGCCGGAAACCATTGACCGCGACCTCGATATTCTCTTCGAGCTGTGGCGCACGAAGTGGATCGGGCGGAAGGGCAAGGAACGCACCGAACGGCTGATCGGCGCGACGCGCCAATTGCTGATGGACAGCTTCAAGGACGGCAATCTCGATGTGCCGGTGATGTGGTACGGTGACCGGCCGCTCGGCGCACTTGCCAACATCGTCGACCGGCAGAAGAAGTCGATCCTCTTTTACATCCCCGGCCGCGACGAGACCTGGAAGACGCCCTCGCCTGGCCTCATCCTGCATGGCTACTGCATTCGCAGGGCGATCGCGGACGGATTCAAGACATACGACTTCCTGCGCGGCAACGAGCCCTATAAATACATGTTCGGCCCCGACGAGCGCCGGATCAGCTGTACATTGTTCCGCACGCGCAGCGGTCGCAATCTCGGTGACGTGATCCATCCCCGCAGCATCCCCTTCGTCTACGACCAGGCGCTGCAGATGTACCGCGACGGCGCCAAAGCTTTTGCCGAAGCGGCGTTCCGGCAGCTTCTCGAGACCGTCCCCAGCCATATGGGTGCGCAGTTCGGGCTGGCGAGCCTGATGTTCGAGAAGGGCAAGCTGCACGAAGCCGAGGCCGGCTTCACGGCGCTTGTCGGCCGCATCGACGACCCGGTTCCGGTCTATCTGCGTCTTGGAGACACGCAACTCGCGCTCGGCAGTTACGAGGAGGCTGCGAGGACTTTCGGCCGCATCGTCGAACGCTCGCCCTACGACGCGCAGGCGCACTACAAGCAAGGCGTGGCACTGGCGGCGGCAGGCCGCCAGCCGGAGGCTGCACGGGTCTTCGCCATGGTCGAGCAATATAGCTACGACAATCCAGTGCAGCGGAAATTCGCTGAAAAGTCGCGCGAGGCTCTGCGGCGGATCGTCAGCGAAACCGAACAAGCCGCAGCGGCGCTGGTTGCTGCAAGCAAACCGCAGAAGACGTCGCGACGGAACCAGACCGGCAGGGTTTCGGCAAAATTCGAGTGCGGAGCGACGGAACTGGTGCCGGCATGAGGCCATGCTTTTTCACAGAGACTGCCGCACCGATATAGACTGGCACGAGCGTCACGAGATCCGCGTGGCGCTCTCCTTCAGAGCCTATGGATTCGACGGAATTGACGCCAAGGAGTAAGTGCTGGGCAATTCCTCGACGACTGCGACATGCGATACCCTGGTGCAATCGCCAGCCACAATTTTGGGATCGGAGTCTTGTGGCATTTGCGGCCTGGTTCCGCTTTTTCACGCCGGGAGTTCCCTGTTCGCGCCGGGCGTGATATCAGCCGCGCATGAACAAGACCTCTTCCTATTCCCCTATCCACGTCGTCGGCGGTGGGCTCGCCGGCTCGGAGGCCGCATGGCAGATTGCCAATGCCGGCGTGCCGGTCGTCCTTCACGAAATGCGTGGCGTGCGCGGCACGGATGCGCACAAGACCGACGGCCTTGCGGAGCTCGTCTGCTCCAACTCCTTCCGCTCCGACGACGCGACGAGCAATGCCGTCGGCGTGATCCACGCCGAAATGCGCATGGCAGGCTCGCTCATCATGGCCTGTGCCGACAAGCATCAGGTTCCAGCGGGCGGGGCGCTCGCCGTCGATCGGGAGGCCTTTTCCGACGCCGTGACGAAGGTGATCAACGGCCATCCGCTCGTCAGCGTCGTGCGCGAGGAAGTGACCGGGCTGCCGCCGAAGGAGTGGGATCTGGCCATCGTCGCCACCGGACCGCTGACGGCGCCGTCACTGGCTGCGGCAATTCAGGAGGAAACGGGTGCGGACGCGCTTGCCTTCTTCGATGCGATTGCACCGATCGTCTAGCGCGACAGCATCGACATGGATATCTGCTGGTATCAGTCGCGCTACGACAAGGTCGGTCCCGGCGGCACCGGCAAGGACTATATCAACTGCCCGATGGACGAGGAGCAGTATAATGCCTTCGTCGACGCGCTGATCGCTGGTGACACCGTCGGCTTCAAGGAGTGGGAAGGCACGCCCTATTTCGACGGCTGCTTGCCGATCGAAGTGATGGCGGAGCGCGGTCGCGAGACGCTTCGCCACGGGCCTATGAAGCCGATGGGGCTGACCAACGCGCACAACCCATCGGTCAAAGCCTATGCCGTCGTGCAGCTTCGTCAGGACAATGCGCTCGGTACGCTCTACAACATGGTCGGTTTCCAGACGAAACTGAAATACGGAGCACAGGCGGAAATCTTCCGGATGATCCCGGGCCTGCAGAACGCCGAATTCGCCCGCCTCGGCGGCCTGCACCGCAACACCTATATCAATTCGCCGACGCTGCTCGATCCGTCGCTGACCTTGAAGTCGCGGCCGGGGCTGCGGTTTGCCGGCCAGATCACCGGCTGCGAGGGCTATGTCGAAAGCGCCAGCGTCGGGCTGATGGCGGGGCGCTTCGCCGCCGCCGAACGCAAGGGCGAAGCGGTATTGCTGCCGCCGGCGACCACGGCTCTGGGTTCGCTGCTTGGCCATATCACCGGCGGGCATCTCGTCACCGACGAGGAACCGGGCAAGCGCTCCTTCCAGCCGATGAACATCAATTTCGGCCTGTTTCCGGACCTGCAGCCTGGCTCGATCGTCAAGCCGGAGGGCGTCAAGCGCTTCCGCGGCAAGGACAAGACCATCCTGAAGCGGCAGCTGATTGCCAAGCGCGCGCTTGCCGATTGCGCTGCATGGCTCGGCCAGAGCGCGCCCTTTGCAGAGAGCGCCTGAGTTTTACTGATTGTTGGCTGCCGGCCTTTCGGTCGGCGGCAGCGCAAGGTCTGCGTCGGCGACGTAATTGCCGAGCAGCCAAAGCGAAACTTCGGCTGACTCCTTGGCGGAAGCGAATTCGAAAACGCCGTTGTGATGCGGGTGATCGAGGAAATCGATGACCAGGCCCCTTCCCGTTTCCGAACTGACGACGCGCACCCTGCCCGGCTCCAGCACATGGCAGGAGAAGTGGCGGTGCATATTGCGCATGAAGCCCGCCTTGTTGTCGTGCAGTCGCACGAAAACCACCTGTCCGTCGGCCGTCGCCTGAAGCTGGCGGATCGCCTCGTGCGGGAAGGCACGATTGAATTCCAGGATCGCGAGACCAGTATCGTGAAAGCCCTCCTCATCCTTGTTCCGTGCGGCCATGCGGGTCGCGACGAAGGCCAGGAAGATCACAAGGGCAAAAATGACGGACCAGACGATCATGCTCAACGCCGTTTTCTCCGATTCAGGTCTAGCGGTTGCCCGCTTATAGTGCCCGAGCCTTGCGCGAGTTTGAACAGATTCAGATTTTCTTGCGCATCAGCGCCAGCGTCATGCCGAGCTGCCGGCGCCATTGCGGCTGTTGCAGCGATTGATCAAACAGTGCAGCGCCAGCCTTCTGCGCCTTCATGAGCATTGGCTCGGCGAGCGTCACAGGCAGGAAGGCTGGGAAAATGGCGGGCGGGAGCACGACCGCACGGGCCTTTGCGAGATGATCGCGGCCAAGACCGACGAAGGCTTCGATAGCAGCGGAAATGCGGGCCTTGTCCTTGCCCGCCAGGAAGCTATCGCGGTCGAGTCCGGTGGCGCTCAGAATTTCGAGCGGAATATAGAGCTGGCCGCGATGGCGGTGCAGCGGCATCAGCAGCAGCATGCCGGCAATAGCCTGTGCGACACCGGCATGGCCCGCGGCCTCGGCAGATTTCGCCGCCTCGTCCGCCGACAAGACGAGGCTTGCCAGCTGGATCAGCGCGGAGGCCGTCTCTCCCGCATAGCCTTCAAGTGAGGTGCGCGTTTCCATCGGATCGTCGTAGAGATCGAAGATGCGCGCATCGATCATGTCGATGAGCGTCTGGCGCGGCAGGCGGTGGGCTTCGATCGCGCTCAGCAAGGATGCGGCAACAGGATTGGCCTCGGTCGAGCCGTGGGCGGTGCCTTCCAGCAGGTCGCGCCAGTATTGCATGCGCACCTCGCCCGGCAGCGGCTCGTGCACGAGATCTCGGATGCGGGCGAGTTCGGCATTGAAGGCGTAAAGGGCTGCCAGGGCGCCGCGCTTGTCCTGCGGAGACAAAAGGCAGGCGAGATAGCGGTCGCGATCGCTGTCGCGCAGCATCGCCAGGCAGATCTCCTGGTTGCTCATCGGTTTGTCCGTCATCGTCAGACCGCGATCAGAGCCGCCGCGACGGCGCGCGATTCTGCAAGCATGATGTTGAAGGTGCGGACTGCAGCACCCGTGCTCATCGGGTCGGAGGAAATACCGCGGGCCTTCAGGGCATCCTTCAGCTCCGGCGGCAAGCGGCGAAGCTCGGTGCCTGTCCCGACGAGCAGAACCTCGATGTCATCTGCCTCATCCAGCACTCTCTGGAAACTCTCCACGGAGAGCGCCTTCGACATATCCATGTCCCAGCCGTAGATGCCGGATGGAAGGCAGAGGATGGAGCCGCGATGCGACATATCGGCAAAGCGGAAGCCGCCATTTCCGTACGTGTCGACGGGAGCGCGGCCGGGGAAATGGGCCTCGCGGATTTCGATGCCTTTAGCCATGGCTCAAACTGTGGCCTTTCCGGATTTTTCATCGGTGGCCCCATCCTCTTTCTCGTCGAAGGTCTTCGGGCGAAGCCTGAAGAGGATCAGTACCGGTGCTGCAATATAAATGGAGGAGAAGGTTCCGACGGCAACGCCGAAAAGCATGACGAGCGCGAAGGAGCGGATGACCTCGCCGCCGAAGAGGTAGAGCGCGAGCAGCGAAAGCAGCGTCGTGGCAGACGTCAGGATCGTGCGCGACAGCGTCTGGTTGATCGAGGCGTCGATCAGGATCGGTAGCGGCATCTTCCTGAAGTGCTTCAGGTTTTCGCGCATGCGGTCGTAAACGACGACGGTGTCGTTCAGCGAATAGCCGACGATCACAAGCAATGCGGCGATGCTCGTCAGATTGAATTCGATCCCGGTGACGACGAAGGAGCCGAGCGTCAGGATGACGTCATGCAGCGTCGCGATGATGGCGCCGACGGCGAACTGCCACTCGAAGCGGAACCAGATGTAGACGAGGATCGCCGCAAGCGAAGCAAGAACGCCGAGCGTCGCCGTCCTCGTCAGCTCGCCGGAAACGGCGGGGCCGACGACTTCGACGCGGCGGAAATCATACTGGTCCGCAAGCTCGCTGCGCACGAGGGTGATTGCCGACTGCTCGGCATTTTCGCCCCCGCCCTGCGCTTCAATGCGGATGATGGCGTTTGAGGCATCGCGAAGGCGCCTGGCCTGGATATCGCCTATATTCAGTTGGCTCAGCCGCGAACGGATATCCTCAAGATCGGCCGGTCCCTGCTTTGATCTCACCTCGATGACGGAGCCGCCCGTGAAATCGATGCCGAGATTCATGCCAATCGTCGTTACGGCCAGCATGGAAACGAGCGAAAGGGCGGCAAGCGCGGTGAAGCTGTAGCGGCGGATGCCCATGAATCGGATGTTCGTGCCGTCGAAGAGATCGGTGTGGACGCTCTTCGGCAGATGCTTGAAGCGGCGGTGGCGCACCCAGGCAACGACCAGCGGGCGCGTGAAGAGGAAGGCAGTGAACGCTGTCGTTAGAATGCCGATCGCAAGCGTGACTGCAAAGCCGCGAATGGCATCGCTTCCCAGATAGAAGAGGATCGCGGCGGCAATCAAGGTCGTGATATTGGCATCGACGACGGTCATAAAGGCTCTGGAATAACCTACCTCGATCGCCTGATCGAGATGCGCGCCGCCTTTGACCTCTTCGCGGATCCGTTCGTAGATCAGAACGGTGGCATCGACCGCAATGCCGATCGTCAACACGATGCCTGCAACACCCGGCAAGGTTAGCGGCGCTCCCGACAGACTGAGAACCGCAAGGATCATCATGATGTTGACCACAAGCGCAGCGCCGGCAATCACGCCGAGGATACCGTAGAACGCCACCATCAGGCCGATCACGAAAACGGCGCCGACAAACCCTGCAACGAGGCCGGAGCGGATGGATCCGGCGCCGAGACCAGGATCGATCGTCCGCTCCTCGACAATCGTCAGCGTTACGGGAAGCGCCCCGGAGCGCAAGATTGCGGCGAGGTCTTCCGTCTCCTCCTGCGAATAGTTGAGCGGTATCTCGCCCCTATTGCCGGCGACCGGTTCGCCGATATCAGGTGCGGCAATGACCTGATCGTCCAGCAGGATCGCGAGGGACCGCCCCACATTCTTCTGCGTCAGCTCGGCAAATCGCCTGGCACTCTCGGGATTAATGCGAAAGGTGAGGATCGAACTCTCTTCGTCGTTGCCAGGCTCGACCTGGAAATCGCTCAGATCGGCCGACGACAGCACTTCCGTGCGCTCTACAAGAAAGGCGTCCGGCGGGTCGTCCTGCGAATAGACGATCCGCGAGCGCGCCGGCACGGTGCCGCCCATCGCATCCTGCGGCGACATGCTGCCATCGATCAGGTGGAAGGAAAGCCGGCCATCCTGGCTCGAAAGATCCTTGAACCGCTGCGGGTCGGCGAGACCCGGCACCTGCACGGACAATCGATCTGGGCCGCGGGTTTCGATGACAGGATCGATCCCGCCTGCCTCGACGGCACGGCGGCCAACGATATCGACCGATTGTGTGAGCGCCGCCAACAGGCTTCGGCCGCGCGCCTTGCCGGTGATTTGCAATGTAAGCTGGCCGTCATTGCCTTTCGAGAGCGTGACGTCGGGATCCCGGGCTCCGGTTGCCGCAGCGGTCAGCGGCGTCAGAACGCTGACGGCCCGATCGATCTGGTTCGGATCGGTGATGCGGACCTGAATGGTCTGCCCATTGCCGGCGAGGCCCGTATAGCGAATTCCTGCTTCGCGCAGCCTGCCGCGCACGCTCGCAACGGTGTTTTCGAGCCGCTTCCTGACGATGTCGGAGCGCTCCGCCTTCAGCACGATATGCGAACCGCCCTGAAGATCGAGGCCGAGGGCCACCCGCTTGTGCGGCATCCAGCCCGGCAGCCAGACGGCCGTGAAAAGATTTGGGGCGGCGCCGAGCGCCGCCACAAAGACAATGAGCCAGATCAGAACTGTTTTCCAACGGGAAAGATGGAGCATTTCAGTCTCGACACCTCTGATCCGGCTGGATCTGCCTGCCGGAATTACGCAGCGTCTGCCTTTACGGGCTCGCCCTTCACGCGAACGTCGGCGATGCCGCTGCGGACCACGCGAACGCGCACGCCATCAGCGATTTCGACTTCAAGTTCCTTGTCGTCGACGACCTTCGTTACCTTACCGACGAGGCCACCGGCCGTGACGACCTGGTCGCCGCGGCGGATCGCGCTTAAGGTTTCTGCACGCTTCTTGGCCTGGGCGCGCTGCGGGCGGATCAGCAGGAAGTACCAGACGACCATCAGCCTGCCTCTTGTACCCATCGGACGCCGCCGACGAGGGACTGCGCGCGGAA
>NZ_JABEPH010000167.1:0-12460 GCF_013004495.1 Rhizobium sp. SEMIA 4085 | reverse complement strand
CGTCGATCGCTCAGTGCGCGGTCCTGATGAGTGCGAGATTGTGCTCGATCACTACGACGGACTTGCCCTGGTGCAGCAGTTCGTGCAGCATTTCGAGCAGCTTGGCGACGTCATGGAAGTGCAGGCCGGTCGTCGGTTCGTCGAGGATGTAGAGGGTCCGGCCCGTCGAGCGCTTCGACAGTTCCTTGGCTAGCTTGACGCGCTGGGCCTCGCCACCCGAAAGCGTGTTTGCCTGCTGGCCGACCTTGATGTAGCCGAGTCCGACATCGAATAGCGATTGCAGCTTGTCGCGTACCGCCGGCACGGCGCTGAAGAACTCCACACCTTCCTCGACCGTCATGTCGAGCACGTCCGAAATCGACTTGCCCTTGAAGGTCACGTCCAGCGTCTCGCGATTGTAGCGCTTGCCATGGCAGACATCGCAGGTGACGTAGACGTCCGGCAGGAAGTGCATTTCGATCTTGATGACGCCGTCCCCCTGGCAGGCTTCGCAGCGCCCGCCTTTAACGTTGAAGGAGAACCGCCCCGGCTGGTAGCCGCGCGCTTTCGCCTCCGGCAGGCCCGCGAACCAGTCGCGGATTGGCGTAAATGCGCCGGTGTAGGTTGCCGGGTTCGAACGCGGCGTGCGGCCGATCGGCGACTGGTCGATATCGATTACCTTGTCGATGTGCTCGAAGCCGTCGATGCGATCATGATCGGCCGCAATTTCGCGCGCGCCCATCACGCGACGAGCGGCCGATTTGTAGAGCGTCTCCACCAGGAAGGTGGATTTGCCGCCCCCCGAAACGCCCGTCACGGCCGTGAAGACACCCAGCGGGATGGAGGCGGTGATGTTCTTCAGATTGTTGCCGCGCGCGCCGACCACCTTGATCTCGCGGCCTTTTTTCGGCTTGCGCCGTTCGCCGGGCACCGGCACGCCGAGTTCACCGGAAAGATACTTGCCGGTCAGCGATCGCGGGTTCGCCATGATGTCCTGCGGCGTGCCGTGCGCCACGATCTGGCCGCCGTGGACGCCGGCTGCCGGACCGATGTCGACCACGTCGTCGGCCGTCAGAATCGCATCCTCGTCATGCTCGACGACGATCACCGTATTGCCGATATCGCGCAGGTGCTTCAGCGTGTCGAGCAACCGCGCATTGTCGCGTTGGTGCAGGCCGATCGACGGCTCGTCGAGAACGTAGAGCACGCCTGTCAGGCCCGAGCCGATCTGCGAGGCAAGACGGATGCGCTGGCTTTCGCCGCCCGACAACGTGCCGGAACTCCGCGACAGGCTGAGATATTCGAGGCCGACGTCGTTCAGGAAGCGCAGGCGGTCGCGGATTTCCTTCAGGATGCGGACTGCGATCTCATTCTGCTTGGCCGAGAAAGTCGCGGGAAGCGCCTCGAACCAGTCGCGTGCCACACGGATCGACATATCGGTGACCTGGCCGATATGCAGTTTGTTGATCTTCACTGCCAGCGTTTCCGGCTTCAGGCGAAAGCCGTTGCAGGCCGGGCAGGGGGCTGCGGACATGAAGCGCTCGATCTCTTCGCGCGCCCAGGCGGAATCGGTTTCCTTCCAGCGACGCTCGAGATTGGTGATGATGCCTTCGAAGCTCTTATGCGTGGTGTAGGAGCGCGCGCCGTCGGCATAGTTGAACTCGATCTTCTCGTCCGTGCCGTTCAGGATGACGTCCTGCGCCTTTTCGGGCAGATCGCTCCAGCGGTTGCCGAGTTTGAAGCCGTAATGTTTACCGAGCGCTTCCAGCGTCTGATTATAGTAAGGGGAACTCGACTTTGCCCAAGGCGCGATGGCGCCGTCGCGCAGCGTTCGCTCCGGTTCGGGGATGATCAGCGCCGCGTCGATCTTCTGCTGCGCGCCGAGGCCGTCACAGGACGGGCAGGCACCGGCGGGATTGTTGAACGAGAAGAGCCGCGGCTCGATCTCCGGAATGGTGAAACCGGAAACGGGGCAGGCGAATTTTTCCGAGAACAGCACGCGCTCATGCGTCTCGTTGAGCGATTTGTTGGCGGACCCACCCGCAGATGTTTCCTCCGGGGGCAGCGGCTTGTCGGCAAATTCGGCGATGGCAAGCCCTTCGGCGAGCTTCAGAGAGGTCTCGAAGCTGTCGGCAAGCCTAGACGCCATGTCGGGACGCACGACGATGCGGTCCACGACGACGTCGATATCATGCTTGTATTTCTTGTCGAGCGCCGGAACATCGGCGATCTCGTAGAACTGGCCGTCAACCTTGACGCGCTGGAAGCCCTTTTTCATGAGCTCCGCCAGTTCCTTCTTGTATTCGCCCTTACGGCCGCGCACGATCGGCGCCAGAATATAAAGACGTGTGCCTTCCTCGAATTCGAGCACACGGTCGACCATCTGGCTGACGGTCTGGCTCTCGATCGGCAGACCGGTTGCCGGAGAATAGGGAACGCCGACGCGCGCAAAGAGAAGGCGCATGTAGTCATAGATTTCGGTGACGGTGCCGACCGTCGAGCGAGGATTGCGCGAGGTCGTCTTCTGCTCGATCGAGATGGCCGGCGACAGGCCGTCGATCTGGTCGACATCCGGCTTCTGCATCATCTCCAGGAACTGGCGGGCATAGGCCGAAAGGCTTTCGACATAGCGGCGCTGGCCTTCGGCATAGATCGTGTCGAAGGCGAGTGACGACTTCCCGGACCCGGAAAGGCCGGTCATGACGATGAGCTTGTTGCGCGGCAGGTCGAGGTCGATGCCCTTGAGGTTGTGCTCGCGCGCGCCACGGATGGAAATCGTCTTAAGTTCACTCATCGTAATTTTGCTTCTGTGCTGGAGTAAGCCCCTTATTTAGTGATGCCGCCGGGCGAGTCGAGGCTGAATATCCATCTGTTGCGAGGTTTTCGATTCTGTTGACAGGATCATAGCCATAAACTAGAACAAATAAAGAACAAAATTCCTTGTGGATGAATCGGCGATGGACGCGCATGGCCGGGGCTCTATAGTTTAAGGTGCAGCGATTGTTTCAAGCGCCGCCGGGCAGGGCGGCAGTAAGGTGAGAAGTATGGCTGGCAGCGTGAACAAGGTAATTCTGATCGGAAACGTGGGCGCAGACCCCGAAATCCGCAGGACGCAGGATGGCCGCCCGATTGCCAATCTTCGCATCGCGACGTCCGAGACGTGGCGTGACCGCAGTTCCGGCGAGCGCCGCGAAAAAACCGAGTGGCACACCGTCGTCGTTTTCAACGAAGGTCTCTGCAAGGTTGTCGAGCAATATGTGAAGAAGGGCGCCAAGCTCTATATCGAAGGCCAGCTCCAGACCCGCAAATGGCAGGACCAGAACGGCAACGACCGCTATTCGACGGAAGTCGTGCTACAGGGGTTCAATTCGACGTTGACGATGCTCGACGGCCGCGGCGAAGGCGGCGGTGCGAGCGCCGGTGGCGGACGCGGCAGCAGCAACGATTTCGGTGGCGGCGGCAATTACGGAGACGATTACGGCGCCCCGGCGCAGCCGTCCGGTCGCAGCAGCGGTGGCGGCGGGAATTTCTCGCGCGATCTCGATGACGATATCCCGTTCTAGGACAGAGCGAGTTGGTTTTGTAAACTGACATGCCGCAAGTCGTTGTTTAAAACGACTTTGCGGCTTATTTTTTTGAGCGACGCGTTGAACTTTTTGTTTCAGGAAGACAATTAGCAGAAATGTAAACTTCCATCGAGACGTCGTGGGACCTGCACGACAGTGCACAGTTTAGCTCTGGGGAAGGAAGCGAAAAAAACCCAGATCGCAGCCAAAAATATTGACCGTCAGCGTCGGGCGAGCGAATGCCGTTCCTCGTGCCTGCCTCGACCGGCGTCCCAATCGAAGCGCCGAGTTTTCGGATCGTCGGTTGCGAACCCCCTATAGGCGGTCTGCACTGCGCGAGATCAGTCGCTTGCTGCGGTTCCTACACGGTGGGCAGAGGGCGCAGAAAATAACCGTGTTCCAGAGGCAGCACAAGCTGACGTCGGATACTTAAGCAACCGCTTGACTTTTTTCGACTAGGCTATTTACTTAAGTGCATGGTTGAGGATTTAAAACAACTTGATTTGGCCTTTCACGCGCTTTCAGACGCCACGCGCCGGGGGATTCTCGATCGTCTTTCACAAGGTCCAGCTTCTGTAAGCGAACTGGCCAAGCCTTATCACTCGTCGCTGGCCGCGATCCATCAGCACGTGCAAGTGCTCGAGGCGAGCGGGCTAGTCGTGACGGAAAAACGCGGTCGCACCCGCGAATGCCGCATCTCCAGCGAGGCAGTGCAGCGTGTCGAGAATTGGCTGAGCGAGCGCCGGCAGCATTGGGAGAGCAGGTTCGACCGGCTCGGCAAACTGCTCGAAAGCAGCGACAGCGCAGTTAACGCTTCGCCTTCGCATTCATTGGCAGAGGGAGATAACTCATGACGGCAGCCCCGTTTTTACACGGCACTTTCACGCTGAAGCGCGTTTGGGCGGCCCCGCCCCACCGGGTGTTCGACGCATGGTGCGATCCGCAGCTGAAGGCCGAGTGGTTCACCGGACCGCCGGAGCGTTGGACATTGCTGCGCCGGTCGATGGATTTTCGCGTGGGCGGGCAGGAGGTTCTGGAAGGGCGTTTCCTCGAAAGCGGCACGGTGACGCTTTTCGAGGCCCGTTTCCATGTGATCGAGCCGGCCCGGCGCCTCGTCTACACCTATGACCTGCATCACTCCGGACGCTTCCATTCGGTCACATTGTCGAGTCTGGAACTCGAAGCGGAAGGAGGAGGAACTCGCGTCTCCTACACCGAGCAGATCGTTTTCCTGGACGGGAAGGACGGCACTGCTGACCGCCGCCACGGGACTGGAATTCAATTCGACATGATCGAAGCCACCCTCAAGTCCTGCGGAGCAACGCAATGACCATCGCGCTTTACGGGCATCCATTTGCCTCATTCGTCTGGAAGCCGCTGATCGCGCTCTACGAGCGCGGGGTTTCCTTCACATTCAAGATGATCGATCCCGATCATCCGGAAAATCAAGCCCGCATCGCTGCGCTTTCTCCCACCGGGCAATTTCCTGCGCTGATCGACGGGGAGAATGAAGTCACGCAGAGCAACGCCGTGATTGAATATCTCGACCTGTTTCACGGAGATGGGGCGCCGATGATACCGGAGGATCCGCGCCAAGCGCTGAAGGCACGCATGATGGCGGACGTGTTCGACGATTATATCCACGTGCAGACGCAACGGATTGTTGGCGATGCCTTGCGCAAGAAAGAGGAGCGGGATCCTCGTGGTGTCGCCGACGCTCATGCGCTGATGGATCGCTGTTATGCCTGGCTGGAGCCACGCCTGAGAGGAAAGGAATGGGCTGCTTGCGGCAGATTCACGATTGCCGACTGCGCCGCCGCACCGGCACTCTTTTACGGAGACTGGGTCCATCCAATTACCGACTGTTACCCCGCCCTGGCGGCATACCGAGCGCGGCTCCTGTCCCGTCCTTCGGTCGCACGGGTCGTCGAGGAGGCGCGACCTTATAGGAGCTTTTTTCCGTTGGGGGCCCCCGACAGAGATTAGGTGTTGTAAGGCCCGCAAGTACGCTGAAGGAATGATCTCCTACTGCGTCCTTCCAGCCAACTATGAGGGACGGCCAAGGCACTCATCGTCTGCGCGGATGCAATCAGGCAGTCCTGCCGACAATGATGAAGGCTCCGACTTGCCGACCAAGGCTCGAGGAGAAAGTTGCCGCGACTTGGATGAACCCTGATCGGTCCGGCACGTTCGACAAGTTACCGACATGCCCAGGTCGTGACTCTTTATATTTGGCAATGCCGTCTGCCACCCCAAGCAAGCGATCAGATCGCGTGGCGAAACGACGGCCCGCGAAAAGGGCTTTTTCAGGCGGACGCGATACTTCAGCTGTCGCCTCGTGGGGTGATCGCGACCCCAGACCCAACCGTGTGCTGCAGGCCCGCGGGAAGTCAAGCGCTGTCGGTGTGCCTTGCGGCGGCGCACTTTTCAACTGACAGCCATCGCTGCCTTCACGCCGTCTACGACGAACTGTGCTGCAAGTGCCGCCAGGATGACGCCGAGCAGCCGGGTGAGGATCGCCCGACCGGTTACGCCGAGGAAGCGGTCCAGGCGGTCGGCGATCAGCAACGCGGCGAGCATCAAGAGAAGATTGCCGGCAATGACGATAAGAAGCTGCGCGCGCTCGACGCTGGTCGGCAGCGAGCCCGCAAGCAGGATTGTCGCCGAGATCGCGCCCGGACCGGCAATGAGAGGAAGGGCGAGCGGAAAAACCGCGATATTCTGTATGTGGTCCTTGGTGATCGCCACTTCGCTGGTCTTTTCCTTGCGGTCCTGCCGTCTCTCGAACACCATTTCAAAGGCGATCCAGAAGAGCAGCAGCCCGCCGGCGATGCGGAAGGCGCCGATGGAAATGCCGAGCACCCCAAGCACGCTTGCGCCAAACAGCGCAAACATGGCGAGGATGATGAAAGCGATAACGGAGCTGCGCAGCGCCACCTGCTTGCGCTGGCTGCGGCTCATGCCGCTGGTCAGTCCCAGAAAGATCGGCACAAGTCCGGGAGGATCGATCGTGACGAGCAGCGTCGTGAAAGCGTTGATCAATTGGTCGGCGCTTGCCATCGTCTCTCCGGAACGCCATATGAAGGCTCGATTATTCGCGATTGTGAAGCGAGGTTTTCAATTTGGCAAATGACGCGCGGCGGGCCAGCGCTAAAAGCGGTCGAAATCGTTTGATTTGCCGCCCTTCCGCCGCAAAGTCTGTTCAAAACCGCGGCTCAAATTGGCGCCGGCCAAGCCTTTCCGCTATAAATCTTTCAGTGATTCTACAAAGAGATCGTGATCTGTTTTGACTGAACAAACACCCCCAGGTGGCGGGAAGCTCCCGCCAGGCATCGAGCCCATCTCCATCATGGAGGAAATGCAGCGGTCCTATCTCGATTACGCGATGAGCGTCATCGTCAGCCGCGCGCTTCCGGACGTGCGCGACGGCCTCAAGCCTGTGCACCGGCGCATCCTCTATGGGATGTCCGAGCTCGGCATCGACTGGAACAAAAAATACGTCAAATGCGCCCGCGTCACCGGTGACGTGATGGGTAAATACCATCCGCACGGCAATGCCGCGATCTACGACGCACTTGCCCGTATGGCGCAGGATTGGTCGCTCCGCCTGCCGCTGATCGACGGCCAGGGCAATTTCGGCTCCGTCGACGGAGACCCGCCGGCGGCCGAACGTTACACGGAATGCCGTCTGCAAAGGGCGGCCCATTCTCTGCTCGACGACCTCGACAAGGAAACGGTCGACTTCCGCGACAACTACGACGGCACGCTCTCCGAGCCCGTCGTGGTGCCCGCGAAGTTCCCGAACCTTTTGGTCAACGGGGCAGGCGGCATTGCCGTCGGTATGGCGACCAATATTCCGCCGCACAACCTGACCGAAGTCATCAACGGCTGCATCGCGCTGATCGATGATCCAGCGATTGAACTGCCGGAGCTCATGCAGATCATTCCCGGTCCGGATTTTCCGACTGGTGCGAAAATCCTTGGCCGCGCCGGCATCCGCTCGGCTTATGAAACCGGCCGTGGTTCCGTGATCATGCGCGGCGTTGCCGCGATCGAGCCGATGCGTGGCGACCGCGAGCAGATCATCATCACCGAGATCCCGTATCAGGTGAACAAGGCGACGATGATCGAGAAAATGGCCGAGCTGGTGCGCGACAAGCGCATCGAGGGCATCTCCGATCTCCGCGACGAATCCGACCGCCAGGGCTATCGCGTCGTCATCGAGCTGAAACGCGATGCCAATGCCGAAGTCATCCTGAACCAGCTTTATCGCTACACGCCGCTGCAGACCTCCTTCGGCTGCAACATGGTGGCGCTGAACGGCGGCAAGCCCGAACAGATGAACCTTCTCGATATGCTCCGCGCATTCGTCTTCTTCCGCGAGGAGGTCGTTAGCCGGAGAACGAAATTCCTTCTTCGCAAGGCGCGCGAACGTGCGCATGTCTTGGTGGGTCTCGCGATTGCGGTCGCCAATATCGATGAAGTGATCCGCGTCATCCGCCAGGCGCCCGATCCGCAGTCCGCGCGCGAAGAGCTGATGACGCGCCGCTGGCCCGCGGAAGATGTTGAAAGCCTGATCCGCCTCATCGACGACCCGCGTCATCGTATCAACGAGGATATGACCTATAACCTCTCGGAAGAGCAGGCGCGGGCAATCCTCGAGCTCCGCCTTGCCCGCCTGACAGCGCTCGGCCGCGATGAAATCGGCGACGAACTCAACAAGATCGGCGACGAGATCAAGGATTATCTCGATATCCTGTCGTCCCGCGTCCGCATCCAGACGATCGTCAAAGACGAGCTGACATCGGTTCGCGACGAATTCGGCACGCCGCGCCGCACCGAGATCGTCGACGGTGGCCTCGAAATGGACGACGAGGACCTTATTGCCCGCGAGGACATGGTCGTTACCGTTTCGCACCTCGGCTATATCAAGCGCGTGCCGCTGACGACCTATCGGGCCCAGCGACGCGGCGGTAAGGGCCGCTCCGGCATGACGACGCGCGACGAGGATTTCGTTAGCCGGCTATTCGTGGTTAATACCCACACGCCGGTCCTTTTCTTCTCCTCGCGAGGCATCGTCTACAAGGAAAAGGTCTGGCGCCTACCGATCGGCACCCCGACGTCTCGGGGCAAGGCGCTGATCAACATGCTGCCGCTGGCACCTGGCGAACGCATCACCACGATCCTGCCTTTGCCGGAGGACGAGGAGAGCTGGGAAAGCCTCGACGTCATGTTCTCGACGACACGCGGCACGGTACGCCGCAACAAGCTGTCAGATTTTGTCCAGGTAAACCGTAATGGCAAGATCGCCATGAAGCTCGAGGAGGAGGGCGATGAAATCCTCTCCGTCGAGACCTGCACCGAACATGATGACGTTCTGTTGACGACGGCGCTCGGCCAGTGCATCCGCTTCCAGGTCGATGATGTCCGTGTCTTTGCGGGCCGCAATTCGATCGGCGTGCGCGGTATCAACCTCGGCAATGGCGACCGCATCATCTCGATGACTATCGTGGGCCATGTCGATGCCGAACCTTGGGAGCGGGCTGCCTACCTCAAGCGTTCCGCTGTCGAACGCCGCGCCACGGGTGTCGACGAGGAGGATATCGCCCTGGTCGGCGAGGAAGTCACCGAAGAGGGACTGCTGACAGACGAGCGCTACGAGGAACTGAAGGCACGCGAACAATTCGTGCTGACAGTGTCACAGAAGGGCTTCGGCAAGCGGTCGTCTTCCTACGACTTCCGCATCTCCGGTCGCGGCGGCAAGGGCATTCGCGCCACCGATACCTCCAAGACGAGCGAGATCGGCGAACTCGTCGCCGCTTTCCCGGTCGACGAGGGCGACCAGATCATGTTGGTCTCGGATGGCGGGCAGCTGATCCGCGTCCCGGTCGGCGGCATACGCATCGCCAGCCGCGCCACCAAGGGCGTGACGATCTTCTCGACCGCCAAGGATGAAAAGGTCGTCTCCGTCGAGCGCATCAGCGAGCCGGAGGATGACGGCGAGGAGGTTGGCGAGATCGTCAACGAAACGCCGATTGAAGGTGGCGAGGCGCCACCTGCAACGGAAGAATAATTCAACCAGGCTTTGGTTGAGAACCGGGCGGCCCCTGCCGCCCGGTTTTTTGTAAGCAAAATCAACCTCCACCTTCGGTTGAGGATTTGAGAGACCTCGATGCTTGGACCGCTAGACCTGGCCGAGACATGAAACGGAGCTTTTATGGATGACCGCTCCCACGGGCTTCGGCGGAAGCCCTTCAACCTGCCCTTCAACCTGCGACCATTCCTCGTCTGTCAGATCCGTGAGGTAACGGCGTCTTCGTATTGCGCTCAACTGAGTTCTTGGGCGAGTCCGATGAGAAGCCCTTCGGGCCCACGGATGTAGCAGAGCCGATACGCGTTTTTATACTGGACTACTTCGCCTACGAGTTGGGCGCTGCGCCTGCGGAGCCTTTCAAGCGTCTCGTCGATGTCGTCCACGGTGAACATGACGCGGAGGTAGCCTAAGGCGTTGACCGGGGCGTTCCGGTGATCTGCGACGACTGGCGGCGTGAGGAAGCGGGAAAGCTCGAGCCGGCTGTGGCCGTCCGGTGTGCGCATCATGGCAATCTCGACATGCTGATCGCCCAGTCCAGTGACGCGTCCGGCCCATTCTCCTTCGATTGTGGCTCGCCCTTCGAGCTCGAGGCCGAGTTCGCGAAAAAAATCAATCGTCCCGCCGAGATCTTCGACGACGATTCCTACATTGTCCATCCGCTTGAGCGCCATGTTTCCAATCTCCAAGGTGTCGTTTCAATCTACAAGGTGTCGCCTTGTCTAACAAAAGACGTTTGAGGCGCCCCAACACCCGACAGCCATCCACGCCCAATTTGCTGTTTTCAACATCAGAAGCTTGAATCATGGACTGCCTAAAACCGCCATCCGGTCTTCAAACGGTCTTTAAGACCGTTACACCCACATTCTTTCGGATGTTGCCAAAGCAGGAGGCAGTATCCCGCGAAATTGCCGGCATTGACGACCTCATGGAGTGGTTCACGGTACGGCAGGCACCGACCGGCGAGATGATCGCGGTTTACCGCGTATGGGGGGTGAAAGCGACAGGCCGCTTGTCTCGGTGAAGATTGCCGCTCTCGCACAACTTGCTGCGCGACGCGCCGATTGCCGATCCGTGGATCGCAGGCTCTACGCTTCCGGTGTCTTGATGGCGCTGCTTTTCCGCAAAAGCGTTGCCTAGCCTGGCCGCCGGCCCGAACCGGTCCAAAGAAAAAGCCGGACGCGGGGACAGCGTCCGGCTTTTTGAATGGCCCCGAGCGCTGGAGGGGAAGGCGCTCAAGGGCAGGGGAACTCAACTCAGAAAGTGCTGTGCTTCTTCTCGTTGAACGCCTTCACTTCTTCGCTTTCGCGGCGAAGCGCGGAAACCGTTGACGCCACAGACACGATGAACATGACGCTGATGAGAGCGGTAAGAACAGTCAAGATCGTGAACATAGGCAATCCTTTCCGAAGTTGCGTTCACGTTCCTCAGTACTGGCTTATGATGGCCGTGCGGGCCGACGCATAAGGACCATATACCTTGGACGTATCGGTCTTCTGGTCATAGAGTGCGACAGTTGCGGTAAGCATTCCCGTGATCATTGCCATCCAGAATACATTGATGATGGTAATCTTATCGGGCATCTTGTTTTCCCTTCGTGCAGCGTATCGCATCTACGCTTCGGTTAAGTGAACGTGTCCGTCTAAAAATGGTTCCGGCGGACGTTGGCATGTCGTTTAGCAAGCGCGGTCTGAAGCGACCTTGAATGCCTTGTTCATCTGGCGTTCAGATTCGGGAGCTGGGTCTCAACGCGCTCTTCCGAGCTGGCGCATGATGGCGTGATGCTCGCTGACTTCGGCGCGCACCCAGCGCATCGTATAGCGTTCCTGCAGGTAGCCATATGCCAGTTCCGCAAGTAGGGAGAGAGCCACGGCAAGGGCGAGAAGCAGGATCAGCATGTCGATATCTTTCGGAAGTGTCCGATGCGGGTGGCATCGGCTGCGTTGGTGTTTCCGATTATGCGCACCGCTTCTGAAACCGCGTTGAACGCGGCATTCATCTACCGTTCAGCAGGCGGCAAATGACTTGCGGGATGCGGGTTTCCATGACAAAAGGCATCGAACAAAACGGCCGGGTCCTATGACGACTGCTTTTTATCCGGGGTCCTTCGACCCGCTCACCAACGGACACCTGGACGTGCTCGTCCAGGCGCTGAACATCGCCGAAAGAGTGATCGTCGCGATCGGCATCCACCCCGGCAAGGCGCCGCTGTTTTCCTTTGAGGAGAGGGCGGAGCTGATCCGAAACGCGCTTGCCGATGCCATGCCGCAGAAAAGCGACAGCATCTCTGTAGTCTCCTTCGACAATCTGGTCGTAGATGCCGCGCGCATGCATGGCGCGGCGCTGCTCATTCGCGGCCTTCGTGATGGCACCGACCTCGACTACGAAATGCAGATGGCGGGCATGAATCGGCAGATGGCACCGGATGTGCAGACCATCTTTCTGCCGGCAGGGACGGCCTCACGGCCAATTACCGCCACATTGGTCCGTCAAATCGCGGCCATGGGCGGCGACGTCAGCGCCTTTGTGCCGGCCGCCGTTTTGAAGGCCCTTCGATCCAAGCGCAAATCTTGAGGCGTTTTCCGCCGCAACGGAGCTCACATGAAACTTTTCTATATTGCATTTGCCGGCGTGCTTTACCTCGCCTCCTTCGTTGGCGACGTGTTTGCCCAGGCCGACCACACGCTGACGATCCAACTCAAGGATGGTCCCGTCGTGGTCCCGCTTCTGTCTCTTATCCACCTCTGCCGCTGCCGGCGGGCGACCCCGTGTCGATCTTGGCTCTCGCTGTCGCCTAGAAAAAACACACAACTCACACATCGAG
>NZ_JABEPH010000166.1:0-12525 GCF_013004495.1 Rhizobium sp. SEMIA 4085 | reverse complement strand
GGCCAGTGATGTAGCCGGAGAGCGATGGCGCAGCCAGAAAGAGATAGGCGGGCGCGCAATCCTCGGCAGTTCCGAGACGTTGCAGCGGTATACTCTTGCGGGTCTGCTCCAGCTTCTCCGGCGAGGAATAACGCCCGTGGAAGTCGGTTTCGATCGTGCCCGGCGAGACGCAATTGACCCGGATCGCATCCGGCGCCAGCTCGCGTGCGAGCGCTTTAGAATAAGTGGCGACGAAAGCCTTGGAGGCGGAATAGATTGCCGAGCCGGGACTGCCGCCAGTCAGCGCCGAGATGGAAACCGTATTGACGATCGCCGCCCCGTTGGCTGCCCGCAACGCCGGCAGCAGCGCACGCGTGAGTTCGACGACAGATGTCTGATTGAGTCTGACGATCGTGTCGTATTCCCTGTCGGTCAACGTGTCTGCCAAAAACCGGCCGACCATGGTGCCGGCATTGTTGACGAGTGCGTGTACGATGCCGAAAGTATCCAGAGCTTTCGCTGCGAAAGCGGCAGTGCCGTTCGGCGCGAGAAAATCGGCTGCAACGAGAACCGCACGCCGCTCCTGCTCTGCTGTCAGCAGGAAATCCGGCAAATCCCTTTCGCTGTTGCGGCCAGTGTGAACCAGGACGTGCGCGCCGCAATCCAGGAACTGCCGCGCGACTTCGAGGCCGATTCCACGTCCTGCTCCCGTCACCACGACATTGCGATTCTCAAAAAGCTTGGGATGAAACACGCTTGAACCCTCCCGGCTCCGGCCGCCAGTCGCCGATTGCGCAATTTTCGCTTTAACATATGATCCGGCCCAACGAAAGAAAGGGAGCGAAACCATGTTTCTGTCCGGACGGCAGACGGAGATCCTCGATATCGCCAAATCGGAAGGCCGCGTGCTGGTCGAAGATCTGGCAGCGCGCTTCTCTGTCACGCCGCAGACCATCCGCAAGGATCTGAACGATCTTTGCGATGGGCATGTGCTGACGCGCATTCACGGCGGAGCGATCTTTCCGGGCGGGACGGAGAACGTAAAATACGAGGCGCGCCGCTCGATCGCCGCCAGCGAAAAACTCGCGATCGGCCGCGCGACCGCTGATCTTATTCCCGACAAAGCCTCGCTCTTTATCAATATCGGAACGACGACCGAGGCCGTCGGGGAAGCGCTCGTCGACCACCAGGAATTGATGGTGATCACCAATAACATCAACGTTGCCAGCCGCTTGCGTCTTTTTCCGTCGATCGAGGTCGTCATCGCGGGCGGCGTGGTGCGCCATTCGGATGGCGGCATCGTCGGCGAAGCAGCCGTCGATTTCATCCGGCAGTTCAAAGTCGATTACGCCGTCATCGGCGCTTCGGCGATCGATCCGGACGGTGCGCTTCTCGACTTCGATTTCCGCGAGGTGAAGGTCGCGCAGGCAATAATGGCGAATGCGCGCCACGTCGTCCTCGTTGCCGACTCCACCAAGTTCGAGCGCACGGCTCCGGTGCGCATCGGCCATCTGTCACAGGTCCACACCTTCGTCACGGACGACTGCAACGTCGAATCCCTCAGGAAGGTCTGCGCGGAAAGTGGCATCAATCTGATCGAAACCTCGGAAAAAGCATTGTCGTAGAGCGTTCGTTTGACATTCGCTTTTCTTCGTTCTAGCGCTATTTTTTTCGTTAAGACGCCGCCGCATGTCGCGCATGTGGGCTTCGGCGACCTTGCGGGCCAGGTGATCCGCTTCGGGGAACTCGGCCGCGGTATTGATCTGCCCCGATAAGTTTCCCGCCCCACCCGATCCACTAAAATGAGCGTCAAGCTCGGCCCAGGCATCGTCCGGCCGTTTTCTCACTCGATCCCAGGTATTCCAAAAGTCGAGGTCCTCACGGTGATCGGCGCGCAGGGTGACATGCGCTTCCGGATCGTCGCGCAGGGGCAGGACACCTACGCCTTCTCCGCGCCGATAATCCGCGAAGCGGCCCTCCTGTCGAGGGATATCCGCGCAAAGCCGCCGGCAGGATGAAGCGGCTGCCCTTGAGCTTTCTGCGGGCGATTGCAGCGGCCGCCTAAGGCTCCTCCAGCAGGCGCGCACCGGTTCCCTCTTTGCCAAGCTTGTCGCAGGGATTTCGCAGCGGGCAGCTTTCGATCGACAGGCAACCACAGCCGATGCAACCGGTCAAACGATCGCGAAGCAACGTCAGCCGCCTGATCCGCGAATCCAGATCGTCCTTCCACATCTGCGAGAGCTTCTGCCAGTCACTCGCAGTTGGGGTGCGCCCCTGTGGCAGCGTATCGAAGGCCGCCTGAATTTCGGCCAGCGGTATGCCGACCCTCTGCGCCACCTTGATGATGCCGAGACGGCGCAGGACATCGCGCCCGTAACGCCGCTGGTTGCCGCGCGACCGCATGCTCGAAATCAGGCCTTTGGCCTCGTAAAAATGCAGCGCCGAGACGGCCAGTCCGCTGCGCTCTGCCACTTCGCCTATAGTGAGAAGCCTGCTGAAATTGGTCGATGAACTTGTTTCCATATTGACCTCAATATTGGTTGAGGTTTTATAAGCCAAGCTCCTTGCAGCGTAAAGAAGGGGCAATATATGCAAACCGCTATCAGAATCGGCGTCATCTACGGAAGCATACGTGAGGGCCGGATATGCGACCGGGTGGTGAAATGGCTGACGCGGCAACTCACGCTCTACCCGCTGATCGACCTCGATATCATCGATCCGCTCGATTTCGATCTGCCTGCCCGGCACGATAGCGGTCATCCGGAAATTGAGCGTCTCGCCTCTCGCCTGAATGCGGCAGATGCCTTCATCGTCGTCACGCCGGAATATAATCACAGCTTCACGGCGGCACTCAAATTCGTGCTCGATTCATTCAACGAACCCTGGCACGGCAAACCCGTAGCCTTCGTATCCTATGGAGGCATCTCGGGCGGTCTGCGTGCTGTCGAACAGCTGCGGCTTGTCTTCGCCGAACTGCATGCGGTCACCATTCGTGACACCGTGAGCATTGCGGCACCTTGGAACCGTTTCGATGAAGACGGCAACCTCGAGCGGCCCGAAGACTCGCTCAAGCTTCTCGCCCGGATGGTGGCAAGGCTGCAATGGTGGGCGCATGCGTTGTCCGCCGCGCGCGCCGAGCGACCTTATCGAAACATCGCCGCCTGAATCACGCCTGTTTCCGTTCCCGGCAGGTACGGAAATGCCGGCGAGCACCCGGGCTGGCCTATGCCCGGGTGTTCGCCCGGTGCATATGTTAGCGTTCGCGCCCGATGGCCGGCGAAGATGGATCGCGCGCCCGTCCACATGCCGGCGGCCCAAAGAAGCGCCCTTGTCCTACGCGCCATCATGTCCTAGGCCTGAGGAAAAGCAGACAGGCGAGGCACGAATGGAGATAGATCGGAGGCTGGCGGGTGCCGATGCCATGCGTGCGGCGGCGTGCCTCCTCGTGCTCATTCCTCATCTTGTCCTGCGCGTCGAGATCAATCAGGTGGATCCCGCCGCCCGATCGGCCTTGGTCATTGCCCGCTTCGGCAATTTCGGCGTGGCGATCTTCTTTGTTCTAAGCGGCTATCTGCTTGCGCGGCCCTTCTGGCGAGCTCTCGATGAGCACCGCCCATTGCCGGGTATGAAAACGTACGCCATACATCGTGCGGCGCGCATCCTGCCTGGCTACTGGGTGGCGCTGACTGCAGGCTTCGTTTTGAGCATCACACTGCTTGGAGATCCACCAACGGCCGAGCTCGGCATGCGTTATGCCGCAGGCTTCCTTTTGATGAGCCAGTGGCATTGGCGCACTTTGTTTCCGGTCGAAGGGAACGGGCCGCTTTGGTCGATTCCATTCGAAGCGACATGTTATGTTTTGCTGCCGGCGTTCATGCTCGCTCTTCATTACTTCAGCCGCGCGCTGCCGCGCTTGTCTACGCGTCTCGTTTGGCTTGGCGCCATAGCGACCGCTCTTGTCTTGCACTGGTTAACCGTCAACGCCTTGCAGCCGGACCACATGCAGCGCGGCTGGCAGTTCGGCATGGCGGGCGGTGCGAAGGAATGGATGCCGCGTTACAATCCGATCGGCTTCTTTGCGATCTTCGCGCTCGGTATCCTTGCTTCGGGCGTCGAGACAATCCTGTCGAAGCGAAAGGTAGCTCTCTTCGATGTCCTCGCCTGTATTGCCATAGCCGGTAGCGCCGCTGCCCTCGTCTCGTCTGAGGGCGGGCCTTGGGAGGCCTATGGCTGGCTCGGAATTCCTTATAGCTTTCCGCTCTTTCCGATAGCTATTGCAGCGGCCCTAGTCGCGCTGGCGCGCTCGTTATGGCTCGGCAACTGTCTCGATAGTCGAGCGGTCCGCTTCACCGCGAAAATTTCGTTCGGCATCTATATCTGGCAGGATCCGGTCATTTCAGCCGTGGAGGCGCTTTTTCCTTCCGCCTTCGGCCCGATCAGCGACAATCTTCTCTACGGCTGGCTGCTCTGGTCGCTCCTCGCAGCAGCCCTTGTGTTCGTCATCGGAAGCCTCAGCTATATTTTCATCGAACGGCCGGTCTTGGTGAAAGTCCATGCCGTTCCACGTTGAGCCGGCCCCCCTGCCGCAAACAAAAAGCGGCCCGCTGAGGCCGCTTTAGGGTATTTCGCTGCAATCCCGATCAGTCCTGCTGGACGATGCCGCGCAGATGCGTCAGCTCCAGGATGAAATGCTCGAGCTTGGACTTGTGCTCGTGATGCAGGGCATCCTCAAGCTCCTTCTTCGCAGTCTCGATACGACGGGTCAACTCGTCCTTGGTCAGGTCCTCGACCGCAACAGCGGATTCTGCAAGCAGCGTGCAACCGGTCGGCAGGATGTCGGCGAAGCCGCCGAAAACAACGTAGTCCTGCTTGGAGCCGCCACTGGAGCGGACGCTGACGATGCCTGGCTTGATGGTCGTCATCGTCGGGGCGTGGTGCGCCATGACGGTCATCTCGCCCTCGGTTGCCGGAATGACAACTTCCGTCACCATCTCCGACAGGAGCAAGCGCTCCGGAGATACGAGTTCAAAATTGAAATTGTCAGCCATCAGTGACTTACCTTCTCGGCTATGGCCTTTGCATCTTGCAGTTTGGTCCCGCAGAACGGGCAGTGCATTATCGCCTGATCGAGATATCCCAGACCTTCCTCGGTCTGTACCAAACCCACCACCATCATCAGCACGCCATTATCTGCTCTGTAAACGGTCGGCGCCGCCGGGGCGGGAAGTCCTGCCACGACTTCCTTCAGGGAGTCGCAGCAGAAAATCTCGTCACGAGCTTCGTTCATCAAGCAGCTGCGGAGAGCTTCTTGGCCTTCTCGATGGCTTCGTCCATCGAGCCGACCATGTAGAAGGCGGCTTCCGGCAGGTGGTCGTATTCGCCGTTGACGAGACCCTTGAAGCCCTTGATCGTGTCTTCGAGCGCAACCAGCTTGCCCGGCGAACCGGTGAAGTCTTCGGCAACGAAGAACGGCTGCGATAGAAAACGTTCGATCTTGCGGGCACGGGCGACGGCGAGCTTGTCCTCTTCGGACAGTTCGTCCATGCCAAGGATGGCGATGATGTCCTGCAGGGCCTTGTAGCGCTGCAGCGTCGACTGAACCTTGCGAGCAACTTCATAGTGCTCTTCGCCGACGACCATCGGGTCGAGCATGCGCGAGGTGGAGTCGAGCGGGTCGACGGCCGGGTAGATGCCCTTTTCGGCAATCGAGCGCGATAGAACGGTCGTCGCGTCAAGATGCGCGAACGAAGTTGCCGGAGCAGGGTCGGTCAAGTCGTCAGCCGGAACGTAGATAGCCTGAACCGAGGTGATCGAGCCGGTCGTCGTCGTCGTGATGCGTTCCTGCATCTGGCCCATGTCGGTTGCGAGCGTCGGCTGATAACCGACGGCCGAAGGAATACGGCCAAGCAGAGCCGACACTTCCGAACCTGCCTGCGTGAAGCGGAAGATGTTGTCGACGAAGAACAGAACGTCCTGGCCCTGGTCGCGGAAGTTTTCGGCAACCGTCAGACCGGTCAGAGCGACGCGAGCGCGAGCGCCCGGCGGTTCGTTCATCTGGCCGTAAACGAGGGCTGCCTTCGAGCCTTCACCGCCGCCATGCTTGTTGACACCCGATTCGATCATTTCGTGATAGAGGTCGTTGCCTTCGCGGGTGCGCTCGCCAACGCCTGCAAACACCGAGTAGCCACCGTGAGCCTTGGCAACGTTGTTGATCAGTTCCATGATGAGAACCGTCTTGCCGACGCCTGCGCCGCCGAAGAGGCCGATCTTGCCGCCCTTGGCGTAAGGAGCCAGAAGATCGACGACCTTGATGCCGGTGACGAGGATCTGTGCTTCCGTCGACTGCTCGACGTAAGACGGTGCGTCCTGGTGGATCGCACGCTTGGAAGCGGTAACCAGCGGACCGGCTTCATCAACCGGCTCGCCGATGACGTTCATGATGCGGCCGAGCGTTTCCGGGCCGACCGGAACCGAAATGGGAGCGCCGGTGTCCACGACTTCCTGGCCGCGGACCAGGCCTTCGGACGAGTCCATGGCGATCGTGCGGACTTCGTTTTCACCGAGATGCTGCGCGACTTCCAGAACCAGGCGGTTGCCCATGTTGGTGGTTTCGAGCGCGTTCAAAATCGCCGGCAGTTCGCCTTCGAAAGCAACGTCGACGACGGCGCCGATAACCTGTGTGACCCTGCCGACAGAGCCTGTGGCGGTCTTCTTAGCAGCGGTCTTCGCTGCCGCCCTCGGGGTAGCTGCCCTAGCCATTTTCATACCCTCTTTCTCTAACCTCAGAGCGCTTCCGCGCCCGAAATGATTTCAATGAGTTCCTTGGTGATCTGAGCCTGACGCTGCCGGTTGTAGCTGAGCGTCAGCTTGTTGATCATCTCACCAGCGTTGCGCGTCGCACTATCCATCGCGCTCATCTTCGCGCCCATTTCGCCGGCGACGTTCTCGAGGAGCGCGCGGAAAATCTGGACGGAAATATTGCGCGGGATCAGATCGTTCAGGATCGATGCCGGATCCGGTTCGTATTCATAGACGGCACCCGCATGCACGACGTCTTCAGCAACAGCTTCCGGAGCCGAAGCCGGGATGAGTTGCTGAGCCGTCGGCACCTGCGAGATGACCGACTTGAACTCCGAGTAGAACAGCGTGCAAACGTCGAATTCGCCGGCTTCGAACATCTCGATGACGCGCCTGCCGATCTGGTCGGCGTTCTCGAAGCCGATGCGCTTCACGTCGCGAAGCTCCTTGCGCTCGACGATGAGCGACGCAAATTCGCGACGAAGAACGTCATAGCCCTTCTTGCCGACGGTGAAGATCTTGACGGTCTTGCCTTCGGCGATGAGCCTGCGGGCATGGTCGCGGGCAAAGCGCGCGATCTGTGAATTGAAGCCACCGCAGAGGCCGCGCTCGGCGGTGCAGACAACGAGCAGGTGAACCTGAGCCTTGCCCGTACCCGTCATGAGCACTGGTGCGCTATCGCCATCCGTCATCGCTTTGGAGATGTTCGAAAGAACAACCGCCATGCGCTCCGAATAGGGCCGGGCGGCCTCGGCCGCCTCCTGCGCACGCCGAAGCTTCGCCGCGGCGACCATTTTCATCGCCTTGGTGATCTTCTGCGTCGCCTTGACGGAGGCGATCCGGTTTTTCAGATCCTTAAGTGAAGGCATCCGTTTTCCGTCCTAATTAGGTGCGATCAGGCGAAAGACTTCGCGAAGGTATCGAGAGCAGCCACAAGCTTGCCCTTGGTATCGTCGCTGATTGCCTTTTCGGTGCGGATCGTGTCGAGGATGGCCGAGCCTTCCGAACGCAGGTACGACAGCAATGCCTGCTCGAACTTGCCGATCTGAGCGACAGCGATCTTGTCCAGGTAGCCGTTGACACCTGCGAAGATGACCGCGACTTGCTCTTCCACCTTGAGCGGCGAGAATTGCGGCTGCTTCAGGAGTTCGGTCAGGCGGGCACCGCGGTTCAGCAGGCGCTGCGTCGCAGCGTCAAGGTCAGAACCGAACTGGGCGAAGGCGGCCATTTCGCGATACTGGGCGAGCTCACCCTTGATCGAGCCCGCAACCTGCTTCATCGCCTTGATCTGGGCGGCCGAGCCGACGCGCGAAACCGACAGACCGACGTTAACCGCCGGACGGATGCCCTGATAGAATAGGTCGGTTTCGAGGAAGATCTGGCCGTCGGTGATCGAGATCACGTTGGTCGGAATGAACGCCGAAACGTCGTTGCCCTGCGTTTCGATGACCGGCAGAGCCGTCAGCGAACCGGCGCCCATTGCGTCGCTCATCTTTGCAGCGCGCTCGAGGAGACGCGAATGGAGGTAGAAGACGTCGCCCGGATAGGCTTCGCGGCCCGGCGGGCGGCGCAGCAGCAGCGACATCTGACGGTAGGAAACAGCCTGCTTGGACAGGTCGTCGTAACCGATCAGCGCATGCTGGCCGTTGTCGCGGAAATATTCGCCCATGGCGCAGCCGGAAAACGGAGCCAGGAACTGCATCGGAGCGGGATCGGAAGCCGTCGCTGCGACGATGATCGAATACTTCAGGGCGCCGCGTTCTTCGAGAACCTTGACGAACTGCGCAACCGTGGAGCGCTTCTGGCCGACGGCGACGTAGACGCAGAAAAGCTTTTCAGCTTCCGGACCGGAGTCGTGAATGGCCTTCTGGTTCAGGATCGTATCGAGAAGGATCGCGGTCTTGCCGGTCTGGCGGTCGCCGATGACAAGCTCGCGCTGGCCACGGCCGACGGGGATGAGAGCATCGATAGCCTTGAGGCCGGTCGACATCGGCTCATGAACCGACTTGCGCGGGATGATGCCGGGAGCCTTGACGTCGACACGCGCACGGCGCGTCGCGTTGATCGGGCCCTTGCCGTCGATCGGATTGCCGAGCGCGTCAACGACGCGGCCAAGCAGTTCCGGACCAACCGGGACGTCAACGATGGCGCCGGTCCGCTTGACGGTGTGGCCTTCCTTGATGTCGCGGTCGGAGCCGAAGATAACGACACCGACGTTATCGGACTCGAGGTTCAGCGCCATGCCGCGGATGCCGCCGGGGAACTCGACCATTTCACCCGCCTGAACGTTGTCCAGACCGTAAACGCGAGCAATACCGTCACCGACAGAAAGCACCTGGCCGACTTCCGAGACTTCCGCCTCTTTGCCGAAGTTTTTAATTTGATCTTTGAGAATTGCGGAAATTTCCGCGGCGCGGATATCCATCAGCCAACCTCTTTCAATGCAAGCTTGAGGGTAGAAAGTTTGGTACGAAGCGACGTATCAATCTGACGGGACCCGACCTTCACGATCAGACCACCAAGAATTGACGGATCAACCGTGACGGCAATCGTCACGTCTTTGCCGGTGACGCCCTTCAGCGCCGCCTTCAATTCGGTTTCCTGCGCTGCGGTCAGCGCATGGGCCGAGGTAACCTCGGCAGAAATTTCGCCACGCTGGCGAGCAGCAATGATGCGGAAGGCCTTGATGATGCCCGGGAGGGCAAAGAGGCGGCGGTTACGCGCCACAACCTTCAGGAAATTAGCAAAGAAGCCGCTGATGCCTGCCTTCTCGCTGATTGCAGCGACCGCCTTGAGCTGATCGTCTGCGGAGAATACCGGGCTTGCAACGAAGCGCCTCAGGTCGTCGCTCTCGTCCAGCATCGCCTGGAAACGATTGAGATCTGTAGTGACGCTCTCGACGGCGCCTTCTTCAAGAGCCAGTTCGAATAGCGAGGACGCATATCGTTCTGCAACACCAGAAGCAAGCTGGGACGTGTCTGCCACGGGCACAAATTTCCCTGATTTCAACCCAAGAATCCGGCCTTTGGCGGGCGCCTGACCTATGCTCTTGAATTCGTTTTGATTTCCCCCAGAAATCGCAAGAGAAGCCTCTTGCTTCTTCCGAAATTCGGGGTCCGTCTAACATAGGATGTCGGGACTCGCAACACGCGTAATGCCCGAATATGCCTTTCGAATGCTTTTCTATCGGCAAAATCGTGAAATGGCGCAAAGCCCGGCGAGCGAGCGGCTCGCGGCGCGGTAATCTAGGCTGCGAAGAAGCCCAAGGAATAGGCGAGCGGGAGGGCCGCTAGAGCCGCTTGCACAACCAGAAGTAAATAGTTGAGAATTGTGCTCCCCTTATCGGAAAGGAGCGAAACGACCCGGGCGAAAGCCGCCATCGCAAATGCCGCCCCAAGCGCCATGTAGATGAAATCCTGCGCCAGCATGATCGCCGCCAGTCCAAATCCGAGATAGAAACCGCCGACGGAGCGTTGCTCGGCGAAACCATCCCGGCGGTCTCCACGCGGCTGAAGGCCGAAAAGCTGCATCGCATATCCGGGCGCGAACATGATGACGAGACCCGCAAGAGCGGTGAACGCCGCCGAACAGAATGCGAGCTGCTCGGCAAAGGTCTCGGGAAAATAAAACTCCATGGATCAACCCCAAATCACGCTGCGAATGGCTGCCCCTTATGGCATGATTGCGCCGGGTGGAAAACGGCTGTCAATCGCCGATCTACAGGAAGCTTTGCGGGTCGATATCGAGCTGGACGTGCACGGAGCCACGCTCTTTCGGCGCCTGCGCAAGCATACTGCGCAGAAATGCCTGCATGTCGGAACTCCGCCGCCCGTGTACGAGGAGCCGGAAACGGTAGCGGCCGCGCACCAGCGCCAGCGGTGCTTCGGCGGGGCCGAGCACGGAAATGCCGGAAACCTGCGGCGCCGCGCTCCGCATGCCGCGGGCATGGTTTTCCGCATCATGGCGCGTTTCGGCCGAGACGATAATCGACGCAAGGCGTCCGAAAGGTGGCAAACTTGCCCGCTCGCGCTCGGCGATTTCCCGCTCGTAGAACGCGCTCGCGTCGCCTGAAACGATTGCCTGCATGACGGGATGCTGCGGCTGGTACGTCTGCAGCAGGCCATGGCTCTTCAGACCCGTTCGCCCTGCGCGGCCTGTCACCTGTGAAAGAAGCTGGAATGTTCTTTCCGCCGCGCGCGGATCACCGTTGGCGAGACCGAGATCCGCATCGACAATGCCGACCAGCGTCATCAACGGAAAGTTATGCCCCTTGGCGACGAGCTGCGTGCCGATGACGATATCCGCTTCGCCCTTGGCGATCGCCTCGAGTTCCAGCCGCAGGCGTTTGACGCCGCCCATAATGTCCGAGGATAACACGATGGTCCGCGCGTCGGGGAAATGACGCTCGACTTCTTCCGCGATGCGCTCGACCCCCGGCCCACAGGCAACGAGGTGATCGAGCGTTCCGCATTCCGGACAAGCCTCCGGCGTCCGCTCCGTATGGCCGCATTGATGGCACTGCAGCTGGCTGCGGAAACGGTGCTCGACGAGCCAGCTCGAACATTGCGGGCACTGGAAGCGGTGGCCGCAGACACGGCAGAGCGTCAGCGGTGCGTAGCCGCGTCGATTGAGGAAGAGCAGCGCCTGCTCGCCCTTTTCGACCGTCTTGCCGATCGCGCGGATCAAGACGGGCGAGAGAAAACCTTCCCTTTTCGGCGCGGGCCGCCGCATATCGACGAGATGCAGGTCGGGCAGCGCCGCCTCGCCGTAGCGTGTCGGCAGATGGATGGTGCTGTAGCGTCCGCTCTGACCGTTCACCTGGCTTTCGAGGGAAGGGGTCGCAGACACGAGAACAACCGGGAAATTGCCGATGCGACCGCGCACGACTGCCATGTCGCGGGCATTGTAATAGACGCGGTCTTCCTGCTTGTAGGCAGGATCGTGTTCCTCATCGATGATGATGAGCCCCAGGTCTTCGAACGGCAAAAACAATGCCGACCGGGCGCCGGCAACCACGCGAATCTCGCCGGTCACCGCCTGCCGCCAGACTTTCTCGCGCATGCGCGGCGCGAGATCGGAATGCCATTCGGCCGGCTTTGCGCCGAACCGGTCCTGGAAGCGCTCCAGGAAACTTGCGGTGAGCGCGATTTCCGGCAGGAGGATCAGCACCTGCTTGCCACGGCGAAGCGTCTCGGCGATCGCCTCGAAATAGACCTCGGTCTTGCCGGATCCCGTCACGCCATCAATCAGCGAAACGGCAAACTCACCTTTTGTGACTTCGCACAAAATCTCTTCGGCGGCATCCTTCTGCGGCCCCTGCAGCCGCGAAGAGGCAAAGTCCGGATCGGGTTTTGCCACGACCGGAGGCGGAGGCAGGAAAATTATCTCGAAAAGCCCTTGGCTGATGAGGCCATCGACAACGCTGGTGGAAACACCGGCGGCATGTGCAAGTCCGGTCCGTGTCCACGAGACACCGTGCGATGCTGTATCGAGCACTCTGGCACGCGCAGGCGTCATCCGCTCCGGCTCGCCGCCGACGAAGCGCAATCCTTCCGCCATCGGCTCCGGTTCGAAGGCATTGGGCGCACGAAGCGCCATTCGGGCAACAAGACCGGGCGGCGATAGCGTGTACGCAGCCACCCAGTCGATGAACTCCCGCATTTCCTTGGATAGCGGCGGGCAATCGAAGACATGCGTGATCGGTCTAAGCTTCTTCGGATCGACGCCATCTTCACCACCGTCCCAGAC
>NZ_JABEPH010000014.1:0-33731 GCF_013004495.1 Rhizobium sp. SEMIA 4085 | reverse complement strand
CGGAAGAGCTCTCTGGCTCCGTAAACCTGGCAGGTGCCCGCCTCGACGACCTGAAGCTCAAAGGTTATCACGAGACGGTCGACAAGAGCAGCCCGATCATTACGCTTTTCTCGCCGGCTGACACCAAGGACGGCTACTTCACCGAACTCGGCTATATCGGCAGTGACCAGACCGGAACGGTTCCCGGTCCGTCGACCGTATGGACGGCGCCGGAAGGCGCCAAGCTCACCGACAAGTCACCGGTGACGCTGACCTATACCAATGACAAGGGCCTGACCTTTGCGCGTACGATTTCGGTCGACGACCGCTACATGTTCACCGTCACGGACAAGGTGACGAACAGCGGAAGCACTCCGGCTTCCATTTCGTCCTACGGGCGCGTTACCCGCTACAACAAGCCGACGACGCCCTCCGTCTACGTCCTGCACGAGGGCTTCATCGGCGTCATCGGCGACGGCCTGGTCGAGAGCAAGTACTCTGCCGTCGAGGAGGAAGCCGTCACGCCAGCCAAGTCCACCGGCGGCTGGCTTGGCATCACCGACAAGTACTGGGCCGCAACGATCGTGCCGCCGCAGAAATCGGCGTATGAGGCTCGCTTCTCGCATTTCACCGATGGCCAGCCGCGCTATCAGGCCGACTATAAGGAAGACGCCGTAACGGTTGCTCCCGGACAGTCGATCGAACTCAAGAACCTCGTCTTTGCCGGAGCCAAGGAAGTTCCGGTCATCGACGGCTACGAGGCGTCCTACCAGATCCCGCGCTTCGACCGCCTGATCGACTGGGGCTGGTTCTATTTCATCACCAAGCCGATGTTCAAGCTGATGGATTTCTTCTTCCGCTACTTCGGCAATTTCGGCGTCGCGATCCTGTTGACGACGATCGTCGTCAAGGGGCTGTTCTTCCCGCTCGCCAGCAAGCAGTACGCTTCGATGGCGAACATGAAGCGCGTGCAGCCGAAGATGGAAGAGCTCAAAGCCAAATTCGGCGACGACCGAATGGGCCTGCAGCAGGCGATGATGCAGCTCTACAAGGAAGAGAAGATCAATCCGATTGCCGGCTGCTGGCCGATCGCCTTGCAGATTCCGGTCTTCTTCGCGCTCTACAAGGTCATCTACATCACGATCGAAATGCGGCATGCGCCGTTCTTCGGCTGGATTCAGGACCTCTCGGCCCCCGATCCGACCACGATCGTCAACCTCTTCGGCTTGCTCCCCTTCGAAGCGCCCGCCCTGCTCCATCTCGGCGTATGGCCGCTGATAATGGGTGTGACGATGTTCGTGCAGATGCGCATGAACCCGACGCCCCCCGACCCAACGCAGGCGATGATCTTCAACTGGATGCCGCTGGTCTTTACCTTCATGCTGGCAAGCTTCCCGGCCGGCCTCGTCATCTACTGGGCTTGGAACAATACGCTCTCCGTTATTCAGCAGGGGGTAATCATGCGCCGCCACGGTGTGAAGATCGAGCTCTTCGACAATCTCAAGGGCTTGTTCCGGCGAAAACCGGCGCCATCGAAATGAATGAGGAAGCCTCGCTTCGGCGGGGCTTTTTCTTTTCGGCAACCTGTTTTCAATGAGGGCCCATCGGGACCGTTGGTTGACAAAATCATGCGAAACCTGAATCCCTTATGCGCAATGGATTAGGACGCGCTGGAAAAGCGGAATGACGCAAAACAACGAAAAGCCACTCTTCGGGCGGCCGTGGATCTTCATCCGCGGCGTGCCTTCCATGAAGTTCCTGCCACCGGAAGGGCCGCTGGAAGTGGCATTCGCCGGACGCTCGAATGTCGGCAAGTCGTCGCTCATCAATGCGCTTGTCGGACACAAGGGACTGGCGCGTACCTCGAATACGCCGGGCCGGACGCAGGAGCTGAACTACTTCGTTCCCGAGGGTTATTCCGGCGAGGGTGGCGACCTGCCGCCGATGGCGCTCGTCGATATGCCAGGCTACGGTTATGCGCAGGCGCCGAAAGACCAGGTCGACGCCTGGACGAAACTCGTGTTCGATTATCTGCGCGGCCGCGCTACGCTGAAGCGCGTCTACGTGCTTATCGACAGCCGCCATGGAATCAAGAAGAACGACGATGACGTTCTGAGCCTGCTCGACAAGGCCGCCGTTTCCTACCAGATCGTTCTCACCAAAACCGACAAGATCAAGCCGCCCGCGGTCGCCAAGCTGCTCGCAGAAACGGCGGAGAAGATCAAAAAGCGTCCGGCGGCCTTCCCATTCGTGATTGCCACCTCTTCCGAGAAGAGCGAGGGATTGGATGAGTTGCGCCAAGCCATTGCCGAAACGGTCGAGATCAAGAACTGGAATTGAAGGGAGGCGCCCGCAGGCGCCCCCCTCCTTCGCCCTTGGATCCTCCATCACGTCTTGGGCAGAAGCACCTTGTCGACGACATGGATTACGCCGTTCGACTGCTTGACGTCGGCGATCGTCACACGTGCCGTGCCTCCCATTTCATCGGTCAGCGTGATCTTGCCCATGCTTTCCTTGGCTTTCAGCACGCAGCCGCCCACTGTCTTGATGTCGTGCTCGCCGCCATCGTCCTTGATCATTTTGGCAACGGCCGTCGCCATCGTATCTGCTGCAACCATGTGGCAGGTCAGTACCTTGACGAGCGCGGCCTTGTTTTCCGGCTTGAGAAGCGTCTCGACCGTGCCCTTCGGCAGGGCGGCGAAAGCCTCGTTCGTCGGTGCGAAAACCGTGAACGGACCTTTGCCTTCGAGCGTGCCGACAAGCCCGCCTGCCTTCACAGCCGCGACCAGCGTGGTGTGGTCCTTCGAGTTGACGGCATTGTCGATGATGTTCCTCGTCGGGAACATCGGAGCGCCACCCACAATGGGGTTGGCGGCCTGCACAGCAAAAGCGATTGTGGATACGGCAGTGGCGAGCGCAATGGTGCGCAAAGCTCGCTTCATCATGATCATCCTCCTCACGTCCGGCGCCGGTTCGCGTGCGGAATGCCTCGGCCCGCCCGGACACCGAGATGTACGAGGGGATGCGAAAAGAGTTTCAGAGGAGACAATATTTTAGCGGCGATGCGTGGTGCCACTGGCGACAACCGGTCCTGTCGGGGCGCCGGTCGTCGAACCGCCAAAAGGCTCGAGGCTGACGGCGAGCGTCGTACCGTCGGCAATGCCGCCGCGCAGGTCGGCAGGAATGACAAGCTCGCCATCTTCATCCGACTGGAAAATGCCGAGCGATTTTGGATTGCCGCTTCCCGGCACCAGCCAGAGCTCCAGTGATTTTTTCTCAGTCCCGCCCGCCGCAACAGGAACGATGCGGACGCGGCCGCTTTGGACGTCGTAAGAGGCAAGCAGATTGACCTGCCTGTCGGCGGACGACAATTCGGCAACCAGTAGCGATTGGCCTTTCGGCGGTGGAACGTTGCCGGAGGCGAAAACAATGGCTCCGATCGCGACGACCAGCGAAGCGAAGGTCAGAGAGCGCCAGAAGACGGCGGAATTCCAAAGGCCGCGCGAAAAGGACCGCGAAAGCTCCGGTTCGCCGAAAAGGCGTGCCTCGATCTGCTTGAAGGTCTCCCGGCCCGGGCTCGCGGCCACTTCATACTCGTCGTTGAAAGCAGAGAGGTTCGTTTCCCAGCGGCTGACGATTGCGGCAAACTGGCGGTCCCGGCGCATGCGCTCCTCGACCACCCGGCGATCCTGAAACGAAAGAACACCAAGCACGTACTCGCCGGCGAGCACTTCATCACGGGAGCGGCCTCCCTTGCTTTGATCCGGCGATGTCATCGCTCCATGCACTCTCTCAGCTTCAAAAGGCTGCGCCGCAGCCATGTCCGCATGGTGTTCAGCGGAACGCCAAACTGATCGGCAAGTTCCTGATAGCTCAGTCCTTCGACATAGGCTTTCTTCACCGCCTGCGCCCGATCAGCTTCCAACTCTTCCATGCAGGTGTCAATCCGCCTTCCTTCATCAGACAGCACGGCCTGCTTTTCCGGGTCGAGGCCAGGATCGGGAAGATCGTATTCACCGTTCAACTCGTCGGCGACAGGCTTTCGCGCCCGCAACGTATCGATCGCCTGGTTGCGGGCAATCGCCGCGAGCCAGGAGGACGGCGTACCCTGGTCGGCCACGTATGCCCCGGAACGCTGCCAGATCTTTGTATAAACCTCCTGCAACGCCTCCTCGGCTTCAATACGATCGTTCAGGATACGCAGGCATATGGAGAAGAGTTTCGGGCTCGTCGCCTTGTAGAGATCGGCGAAAGCCTTCCGGTCGGCCATGGCGATGCGGCCAATCAATTGCGCGATTTCCTCGCTCGTCATGCCGCGGCCCATCTGTCTTGACACGATGCCAATAAACGGCGGCCGGCTCAAATTGACAAGAGGCACAGCAACTAATGCGCATGGCATTATTCCATCTGTCAAGAACTTGAGATACAAGGCCGCGATCTATTCTGCTGGGTATGCCATGAACCAGTCCGAAAGCGAAACCCAAGCACGCCTTCTCGCACAGGCGCTGCCTTTCATGCAGCGTTACGAGAACAAGACGATAGTCGTCAAATACGGCGGCCATGCTATGGGCAATCCCGAGCTCGGCAAGGCTTTCGCCAGCGACATTGCGCTTTTGAAGCAATCCGGCGTCAATCCGATCGTCGTCCACGGCGGCGGACCACAGATCGGCGCGATGTTGACGAAGATGGGTATCGAATCGAAGTTCGAAGGCGGTCTTCGCGTCACCGACGCCAAGACAGTCGAGATCGTCGAGATGGTGCTTGCCGGCTCCATCAACAAGGAGATCGTGGCACTCATCAACCAGACGGGCGAATGGGCGATCGGGCTTTGCGGCAAGGACGGCAACATGGTCTTTGCCGAAAAGGCGCAAAAGAAGATCAAGGACCCGGATTCGAACATCGAGCGCGTGCTCGATCTCGGCTTCGTCGGCGAGGTCGTCGAAGTCGACCGTACGCTGCTCGACCTGCTCGCCCGTTCGGAAATGATCCCGGTCATCGCCCCGGTCGCGCCCGGCCGCGACGGCGCGACCTACAACATCAATGCCGACACCTTCGCAGGCGCTATCGCCGGCGCACTGAATGCCACGCGCCTGCTCTTCCTGACGGACGTTCCAGGCGTGCTCGACAAGCAGGGCAACCTCATCAAGGAGCTCTCGGTTTCGCAGGCACACGCGCTGATCGCCGACGGCACGATTTCCGGCGGCATGATCCCGAAGGTCGAAACCTGCATCGACGCGATCAAGGCCGGCGTCCAGGGCGTCGTCATCCTGAACGGCAAGACGGCCCATTCCGTGCTGCTCGAAATCTTCACCGAACACGGCGCCGGAACGCTGATCGTTCCGTGATTCAAGCTTGGCCCGCGGCGGCGAAGACCGCCTCGGCTGCCTCCTTCAGCTTTTCCATCATTGCGCGGTAGGGTCCCGGCCCATAACTGACACGGCCGACGCCGAGCTTTGCCAAGGTCTTCACATCCGGCACGCCTTGCCGCATCATGATGTTGACCGGCAGCCTAACCGCTTCGCACATTCGACGGATCAGGTCCTGGTTCGACAATCCCGGCGCAAAAAAGCCGCTGGCGCCAGCCTCTGCATAGGCGGCTGCCCGCTCGATCGCCTCATCCACCAGCAGAACATGCCGGTCGGGATCGGAGAACTTGAGGAACAGGTCGGTGCGGGCATTGATGAAGAACGGAATGCCCTTAGCCTCGGTCATCTCGCGTATGGCGCGGATGCGTGCGGCCTGCTCATCGATCGGATGCAGCCCGCTGCCGCCAACCACCTGGTCCTCGAAATTGATGCCGACGGCGCCTGCATCAATCAGCCTGGCGGCGTTGGCAGCGGTTCCCGCTTTCTCGGTCGAATAGGCGCCCTCGAAATCGACGGAGAGAGGCAAGTCGTTGGCCGCAGTGATCGACCGCACGGTAGCGACAAGCGCTTCCAGCGGGATTTTTTCGCCGTCCGCATAGCCTTGCGCCGCAGCAACCGACCAGCTGCCGGTCGCCAGTGCCTTGGCACCTGCGTCGCTGACAGCCTTCCCCGTGCCAGCATCCCAGATATTATAGAGGACGACCGGATTGCCCTTCTGATGCAATGCGCCGAACGCCTTCGCCTTTTGCGCCTGGTTCATGGAACGTCCTCCTCAAACAGCCCCTTTGGGCCGCATTTTTCCTTCGTGCTTCAATAGCCATTGCTTGCGCCAGAGCCCGCCACCATAACCGGTCAGTGATCCGTCTGCGCCGACCACGCGATGGCAGGGGATGACGATGGCAAGCTGGTTTGCGCCGTTGGCGCGGCCGACCGCGCGCACCAGCTGCGGGTTTTCCATTTCCCTGGCCAGATCACCATAAGCGCGTCTTTCTCCGACAGGAATTTCCCGAAGCTTCGCCCAGACCACCCGCTCGAAGGCGGTACTGTTGCCGAGCGCCAAAGGGGTTTTGAAGTTCGCGGACTGGCCGTCGAAATAGGCTCGCAGCTCGGCATCGATCTGTTCGATCGCAGGCGTTCTCCCGGCGGCAACCGAGGAGCGTGTCTTGCGCTGCAGGTTTTCCAGCTCAGCCTGAAGCGCCTTCCGATCGTGGAACTCCAGAAGATGCAGATGCGTCTGATCGGCAACCGCGACCATCGGCCCGAGCGGCGTTTCAAACCAGTCTGCGAAGAGCAGCTCGCGGTTCTGCGACATGGCAGGCGCCTTGCCGATCAACCGCTGAAATGCGGCGCGAAACCCGCTGCCCGACTCGTAACCTGCATCGAGCTGGACATCGATCACGCGGGCGCCGCTCGCAAGCTGCCTTGCTGCCTCGCCGAGTCGGCGGTAGCGGGCGATGTCTAGGAAAGTCATGCCCAGCGATCGTTTGAAAGCGCGCCGCACGGTGGATGGATCGTAACCCCTGCGGACCAGATCATCCTCGGTCCAACGCGTCGCCGGAGCGCAGTCGAGCGCTTCCAGCAGTTCGTCGACGATCGGTTCCTTGCCCGCCTGTTCCAGCGGCTTGCAGCGCCGGCAGGGCCGGAAGCCGGACTGCATGCAGGTGGCGATGGAATCGTAGAACAGCGTATTCTCCCGTTTCGGCTTGCGGGCGGGGCAGGTCAACCGGCAGAAGACGCCCGTCGTTCTCACGCAGACATAAGCAAGCCCCTCGTAATCGGAGCTGCGGGCGATCAGCGCATCATAAAGCGTGTCTTCATTGGGAAGATCGAAAAGCATGAGAGCCTTTTATCATCCCTTGGCTTTTCCGTCCGTCGAAAATCGGGCGTCTATTTTTTTGTTCGGCAATTTCCTTGGCCCATGCCATAACGCCGCCATGACCAAGATAGATCGCACTCCGACCAAAGCCGATTTTGCGCACGTGACCGAATGGGTCTTCGACCTCGACAACACGCTTTATCCGCATCACGTCAATCTCTTCGCGCAGATCGACAAAAACATGACGGCCTATGTCTCGGCGCTTCTCCAGATGGAGCGGGACGAGGCGCGCAAGCTGCAGAAGCAATATTATCTCGAGCACGGCACGACGCTGCAGGGTCTGATGATCCATCACGGCGTCGACCCGAACGAATTTCTGGAAAAGGCCCATGCCATCGACTATTCGAGCCTCACGGCTCAGCCCGAATTGGGTGCGGCGATCAAGGCACTTCCGGGCCGCAAGTTCATCTTCACCAACGGCAGCGTCAAACATGCCGAAATGACGGCCGGTGCCCTCGGCATTCTCGAACATTTCGACGACATCTTCGACATCGTCGCCGCCGAATTCGTGCCGAAGCCGGCGCAGGTTACCTATGACAAGTTCATGGCACTGAAACGAGTGGAAACCGGCAAGGCGGCCATGTTCGAGGACCTGCCGCGCAACCTTGTGGTTCCAAAGGCACTCGGCATGCAGACTGTGCTGCTCGTGCCGAACAATCTTGAGGAAACCGTCGTCGAATGGTGGGAACAAACGAGCGGCGACGAGGACCATATCGATTTCGTCACCGATGATCTGGCTGCGTTTCTGGCAAGGGTCGTGGACTAGATTACGAAGATTTCATTCAGCTTGCCGATGTATAATTGGTCAGATTGACGCATCGGTTTTACCTTCCGAGCGCGAGCCCAGAGTTTTTCATCCGCATGGATCGCAACAAGGACGGCGCGATCTCGATCGATGACATGCCCAATCGGCCGTCCATGTAAGCAAGGACTTACCGCAGGTGGGGCCTGTCGCACATCGCGGCCGGTTTTCTATTCCTGATGCTCATAGAAATCCTGGATGATCTTCCAGGCGGCAGCTGCCGTATCGACGAAGCTGATCAGCTTCACGTCGTCAGGCGCGATCGTCCCGAATTCGGCAAGTGCGTCGAAATTGACGATGCTTCGCCAGAACTTCTCGCCGAAGAGAATGAGCGGCATCTTTTCCATGCGTCCCGTCTGGATCAACGTCAGGCATTCGAAGAATTCGTCGAGGGTTCCAAAGCCGCCCGGGAACACCGCAATCGCTTTCGCGCGTACCATGAAATGCATCTTGCGGATCGCGAAGTAATGGAAGTTGAAGCTGAGCTCCGGCGTCACATAGGCGTTCGGGGCCTGCTCGTGAGGCAGCACGATATTGAGGCCGATCGAGGGCGCGCCTTCATCGGCTGCTCCGCGGTTGCCCGCCTCCATGACGCCCGGGCCGCCGCCGGTGACGATCACATATTCATGGAAATCGAAACCAGCGGAATATTTCGAGCAGAGCCGGGCGAACTTGCGCGCTTCGTCATAATAGATGGACGCCGCCTCCAGATTGGCGCGCTGCATGTCGTTGCGGGCTGCCCATGCGCTCTGACCGGGGGCAGGAATACGCGCGCCGCCGAACATGACGACGGTGGATTTGATGCCACGTTCCGTCAACATCATCTCGACCTTCAAAAGTTCAAGCTGGAGACGGATCGGCCGCAGTTCCTCGCGGCAGAGAAAGTCGCCGTCGGAATAGGCCAGGCGATAGGAAGGCGAAAGCGTTTGCGGCGTCTTCGGCACGGCGAGTGCGCGATGCCTGTCAATCTCGCTCGACTTCAGCGGAGCCCAGACTCCGTCCTTGCGCCTGAGCTTGCCGTTTTTTCCCTTCGCCATTTCAGAATGCCCTTCAAAAATGCCGGCAACACTGCCGGGTCTGTCTATAACGCCTTGAATACAGAAACGATCTCGTTCGAAAAATCATTCCATTTTAGCCGCTCATGCGATAGAGCAGATCGCATCCCGCCGATCACAATTCCCGGAGACTTCCTAGTCTTCAGGATAAAGCTCGAAGTTTAAGGAATTCTCATGAGCGCCACCGATCTCGCATCCCTCGAAAAGACCCTCGAAGCTGCCTTCGACAACCGCGACAACGTGAACGCGTCGACGAAAGGCGAAGTTCGCGAAGCCGTGGAAGCAGCGCTCGAGCTTCTCGACGGCGGCAAGGCTCGCGTCGCCGAGCGCGGCGCCGATGGCGTCTGGACGGTCAACCAGTGGCTCAAGAAAGCCGTACTGCTTTCCTTCCGCCTGAACGACATGGAAGTCGTCAAGGGCGGCTCCGGCAATTCCACCTGGTGGGACAAGGTGCCTTCCAAGTTCGAAGGCTGGGGCGAGAACCAGTATCGCGCCGCGGGCTTCCGGGCCGTTCCGAACTGCGTCGTCCGCCGCTCGGCCTATATCGCCAAGAACGTCGTGCTGATGCCTTCCTTCGTCAATCTCGGTGCTTATGTCGGTGAAGGCACGATGGTCGACACCTGGGCGACGGTCGGCTCCTGCGCACAGATCGGCAAGCATGTGCATCTTTCCGGCGGCGTCGGCATCGGCGGCGTGCTGGAACCGATGCAGGCCGGCCCGACGATCATCGAAGACAACTGCTTCATCGGCGCCCGCTCGGAAGTCGTCGAAGGCTGCATCATCCGCGAGGGTTCAGTTCTCGGCATGGGCGTCTATATCGGCAAGTCAACCAAGATCGTCGATCGCGCCACCGGCGACGTCATGTATGGCGAAGTGCCGCCCTACTCCGTTGTCGTTGCCGGTTCGATGTCGAGCGGCAACAAGACCATGGCAAACGGCCAACCGGCACCGCATCTCTATTGCGCCGTCATCGTCAAGCGCGTCGACGAGCAGACCCGCTCGAAGACCGGCATCAATGAATTGCTGCGCGACTAAGCTTTCAGTGACAGCCGGATTCCGATCCGGTAAACAAGCGGCGTTCATTTCAGCGAGGCGGTTCGCCGCCTTGCCATGTCTTTGCCATTCCCGCCGGATAATTCGACCCTCATGACCGCCACCGATCCCGTCGCCAATCTCCAGACGCTCATCCGCTGCCCCTCCGTGACGCCTGCCGAAGGCGGCGCACTTTCTGCGCTCGACGCCATGCTTTCGCCGCTGGGCTTTAAGGTGGACAAGGTGAAGGCGACGGAAGCCGGCACGCCCGACATCGAAAACCTCTACGCCCGTCTGGGCAGTGATGGCCCGCACCTGATGTTTGCGGGACACACGGACGTCGTGCCGGTTGGCGACGAAGCCGCCTGGACGCATCCCCCCTTCGCTGCGGAAATTTCAGGCGGCGAACTCTTCGGTCGTGGTGCGGTCGACATGAAGGGCGGCATTGCATGCTTCGTGGCAGCCGTCTCCCGGTACGTCGAAAGACACGGCAATCCGAAGGGCTCGATTTCCTTGCTGATCACCGGCGACGAGGAAGGCCCCGCCATCAACGGCACGATCAAGCTCCTGCAATGGGCGGCACAACGCGGCGAGCGTTGGGATGCCTGCCTCGTCGGCGAGCCGACCAATCCGGATGCGCTCGGCGACATGATCAAGATCGGCCGCCGCGGTTCGCTCTCCGGCAGGATCACTGTCCACGGTGTTCAGGGTCACGCCGCCTATCCGCATCTGGCGGATAATCCGGTGCGCGGCATGCTGCAGCTCACGAGCGCGCTGATGCATCCCCCATTCGACAAAGGAACTGAAAATTTCCAGCCGTCGAACCTCGAGGTGACGACCATCGATGTCGGCAATCCGACCACCAACGTCATTCCGGCGAAGGCCGCGGCAAGCTTCAACATCCGCTTCAACGACACCTGGACGGTCGACACGCTGCAGGCGGAAATCCTCCGCCGTCTTGAAGCGGCCGCCAAGAATGGCACCCTGCGCCCGGGCCGCGAGGCGGTAAGATATGACATTGCCTGGGCCGATCGTCCGAGCCATGTCTTCCTCACCCGCAACAACGCACTGATTGCATCACTTTCCTCTGCCGTCGAGAGCATTGCCGGCAAGGCGCCGAAGCTTTCGACCACCGGCGGCACGTCGGACGCGCGTTTCATCAAAGACTATTGCCCGGTCGTCGAATTCGGGCTCGTCGGACAGACCATGCACATGGTCGACGAACGCGTTGCTGTTTCCGATCTCGAAACCCTGACGCAGATCTACGAAACCTTCATCGAGCGATGGTTCGCAAATGCCGGGGCTTAGGGAGGTTCAATACTATCTGTCCGGTTTGTGGCTGCTGATCCGCATGGACACGCGGGGCTTCCGGTTTCTCGATATGTCGGACCGCGGCGTCAACCGCTCCTTCTGGGCGATGGCCTGGTGCCTGCCACCGATGGGCATTTCGTGGCTCTGGTGGCGTCAGGCCTTCCTGCAGTCGATGCCGCCGCATGTCGAAGTCGGCCTTCCCTTCTATTTCCGTTTGGGCCTGGTCGAAATCGCCAATTGGTTCGTGCCGCTGGTGTTTGCAGGACTGTTGCTGTTTGCCTTTCGCATGGGTGATCGCTTTGCTGCCGTTGTCGTCAGCATCAACTGGCTCGGCGTGCCGCTTTCCTACATCAACGGCCTGCTGCTGGCGCTGGTCTTCTTCATTCCCGGCGCCATCAGCGTCGTGTCGATCCTGCTTCTGGTCTTCATGATGGCGCAGGTCTTCATGCTTGCAAGGATTTTGCGGATGATCTTTCACGGCCACGGGCTGATGGCCGGGGCGCTGACGCTGGCACTGCTGGTGCCGACCATGATCCTCGCCGAATATCTCCAGCGCTTCCTCGGCATTTATCCGGTTTAGATCAACGGTCTGGCATGGGCGGGGTCATGACAGATCGTCATCGCCATTCACTTGCGTCCGCTTGCGCCGATCGGTGATCACTGCCGGATAATCGACCTGCATGAAATAAAGTCCTTCGGGCGGAGCAACTGGACCGCAGGCCTTGCGGTTACGCGCCTCAAGCGCAGCACGCACATCCTCCGGCGTCCATTTTCCTTCTCCTGCAAGCTTCAGCGTTCCGGCAAAGGAGCGGATCTGATTGTGCAGGAAACTCTGTGCCGTTGCGCGGATTTCGATGAGCTCGCCGTTCCGCGTCACGTCGAGCCGGTCGAGTGTGCGGACCGGGCTGTTTGCCTGGCAATGCGCGGAACGGAAGGTGGAAAAGTCATGCCTGCCGACGAGGATCTGGGCGGCCTGATGCATCACCTCATGATTAAGCACCTTCGGTACCCACCAGGCCTTGCCCGCCTCGAGCGCCAGCGGCGCCCGGCGGTTGATGATGCGGTAGACATAGTGCCGCCGCTCGGCGGAAAACCGGGCATCGAAGAACTCGCCAACCACCTCCACCTCCAAAATGGACACGCGCTCGCCCGCCAGCCTCAGATGCGCATTCAGCGCGTTCTGCAGCTTGAACACCGGCCATTCCTTTGAAAGATCGGCATGGATCACTTGACCCATCGCATGCACGCCGGAATCGGTGCGCCCGGCGCCACGGATCGACACGGTCTCGCCGCTTAACGACAGGATCGCAGCTTCGATCGCCCCCTGCACGGAGGGACCGTTTTCCTGACGCTGCCAGCCGACATAGGGTCCGCCGTCATATTCGACGGTCATCCGGTAGCGCGGCATCAGGCGAGTCTCGTGCCGTGCGCAAGCGGCGTGCCGCGCAGGAAGTCCGCCGCCGCAAGCGGCTTGCCGCCGGCCTTCTGCAATCTGGTCAGCCGAACCGCTCCGGATGCGCAGGCGATAACCAGCTCATCGCTCAGCACTTCGCCGGCCGGACCGTGCCCGTCCGCAAGCTCCGAACCCAGCACCTTTACCCGCTCCGGCTTGCGGCCAATCTCGACTTCGACCCAAGCGCCCGGAAACGGCGAAAGTCCGCGGATATGATTGTGAACGTCCCTTGCATCCTTGCCGAAATCGATCCGCGTCTCGCTCTTGTCGATCTTTGCGGCATAAAGGACGCCCTGTTGCGGCTGCGGCGTCAGCGGCAGGTCACCCATTTCGAGCTTTACCATCGCTTCGCCGATCGCCTTGGCGCCGACATGCATCAGTTTGTCGTGCAACTCGCCGGCCGTCATGTTCGGGCCGATCTCGACCTCGCGGGTCAACGCGACGGGACCGGTATCCAGCCCCTTGTCCATCTTCATCACCATCATGCCGGACTTTTTGTCGCCTGCCATGATCGCTCTTTGGATGGGTGCTGCGCCGCGCCAGCGCGGCAGCAGCGAGGCATGGCCATTGTAGCAGCCGTTGCGCGTTCCGTTCAAAATCGCCTCCGGCAGCAGCAGTCCATAGGCAACGACAACCGCCACATCCGCGTTGAGCGCCCGGAAGCGCTCCCGTTCTTCCGGCTCCTTGAAATTGACCGGCGTGAAGACGGGCAGGCCGAGCAGTTCGGCGGCCTGATGCACCGGCGACTTCTGCAGGTCGAGACCGCGCCGTCCGCCCGGCCGCGGCGGCTGCGTATAGACCGCAACAATCTGATGCCCCGCATCCACCAGCGTGCGCAGGGTCGGAACCGAGAACTCCGGCGTTCCCATGAAAATGATGCGAAACGACATTTTCTCTCGCCTGGTTTTTTTAATCAGCCGTCTTCAAACGGGTTTACGAGCTTGAGATCAAGCCCTTCGAAATCTTTTATGTCGCGTGTCGCCAGCGTCGCGCCGAAACCCAGGCAGGTGGCGGCGATCATAGCGTCCTGGATCGATCGGTCGCCCCATGCTCTCACGCTTTGCCCATAGACGCCCGTTGCAATCGCGGTATGGTGATCAAGGGCGAGTACATTGCTCGGTAAGCGACAAACACCTGGCGAATTTGTCGATGTAACGCTTTGATTTCGTTCGGAGCCAGAAACGCTTGGCAGGGTACTGCTCTGTCGTTACAACTTCGCAGGGATAAAGGTCAGATTTTAGCTGCCTTGTCATCCATGCTTTGACGCGCTCGCTTGGAGCAGGCTTTGCTACCTCCGAAATGATATTTGCATCAAGGACGATCACTCGAAGTCCTCGATTGGTCGGCCGAAATTGCGCTTTCGGTCCGCTTCAATCTCTTCCATGATTTTCGCGAACACCTCGGCCTCGTCGTCGTTGTCCGGCCCGAGGATCGAACGCAGACTGTCCCATGCCGTTAGATCGTCATCATTTGCAACAGATCCTTCGGCGATCATGCCTTTTTGCACAAGGCGCCTGGCTTCGTCGGAAAGGCTGCCACCCCTTCGCTCGGCACGCACGGCGATGTTCCGTTTCGCATCGGAAATATCCCGGATCAGAAGACCGCCCATACGGCACCTCCCTTACGAAATCAGCGATATCAGGCGCGCTGCGTCCATAGTTCAACGCAACTCAGAGCGCCTTCGCCGACTTCGCCGCCTTCGTGAACTTCTTGATCACCATTTCCCGCTTCAGCCGCGATATATAATCGATGAAGAGTACGCCGTTCAGATGGTCGATCTCGTGCTGAAGGCAAGTGGCGAGGAGGCCGTCGGCCTCAACGGTGTGCTCCTTGCCGTCACGGTCGAGATATTCGACGCTGACGGTCGCCGGACGCTCGACCTCGGCATAATAGTCCGGAATGGAAAGGCAGCCCTCTTCGTAGACCGATCGCTCGTCGGAAGATTTGACGATCTTCGGATTGATAAAGACCTGCGGCTGCTTTTCCTCGCCCTCCCGCGAAACGTCGATCACCAGTATCCGGCGCGGCACGCCGACCTGGATTGCCGCCAGGCCAATGCCCGGTGCGTCATACATCGTTTCCAGCATATCGTCGGCAAGACGCTTGAGATCGGCATCGACCCGCTCGATCGGTTTGGAAACCTGGCGGAGGACGGGGTCTGGAAGAATGATAAGTGGCTTGATGGTCATCGCGATCCCATAACCTATCTTTTCCAGCTAGGGAATTATCCTGAAACTCCGGAAAGTGCTTTTTTGCGCAGCCCTGCCGAATTTGCGGCATCGAGATAGACAGAAATTGAATAGACCATGTCGAGCATAGGGGCCTTGATGACCGAGGCGAGCTTCTCGGCAAGCGCCTTGCCGTTTTGATGGCCGAACCGTGACGGCCACTGCTTTTCCATGACGCCTTTGACAAGTTCTGCCATGACGATCGCATAACCGCCGATACCAGCGCGGTTCAAGGCCAGTGCGGGCATGCGCCCTGCCGACGGCGGTGACGCCGTTCACGAAGCTCTCGTCGAAATTGCCGCAGGCAAGGTTCGCCCAGTGACCCTCCTGGCGTTTCTTGGCGTGGCCGACACGCGTCTTGTCGGAAAAGGAGCCGGCCACTGCGGGCGTCCTGGCGATCTTGCCATAAAACTTGTCCAGCGCGCCGCCGATCAGTTCGCCGATGACCGGACGCAGTTCGCGTATCGTCTTTCTCCCCTCGCTGTCGAGTCCGATGAAATCAAGGCGCTGCTTGAGTGCGTTTTCGAATTGCTGAGCGGTCATACTCTGATTTCTGTCCTGGCGCATGGTGCGATAGAAGTCTTCTCAGAAACGACAATTCGAAAATATAGTTGACTATTCGTTAAGATCGGACGGCGATCTTCAGGAGCTTCGTGCCGCAGTGCCTTAGCACTTTGCCCACGAAATCGCGCTGTGGATCTGTTCACGTTTTGATCTAGCCATCGCCGGCGGGTTTGTTATTGTGCGCGAATGAACAATGTTACCGAATCGCTGACAATTTCGATCGCCGGGCTCAGCCCGACCATCCTCGCGCTTGCCGGTGGCGCTGTCGCTCTTGTTGTCGTGGTGCTCATGTTCCTACTGGTCAGGAACAGCAACCTGCGGCGCGAACAGGATGAGGAGGCAGCGATCCGGGCCGCGCAAGCCGATGCCCGCATGGCCGAGCTCCTGAAGATTCAGGCCGAGATGCAGGGACGCATTTCGACCATGGCTGAGGTCTTCGGGACGCGTCAGGCCGAACTCAACCAGGCAATCGGTCAGCGCCTCGACGGAATGTCGCAGCGTGTCAGCACGACGATCAGCGAACAGACGAAATCGACGCATGAGAACCTTCAGCGCCTGCAGGAGCGGCTCGCTGTCATCGATGTCGCTCAAAACAATATCCAGACGCTGGCGAAGGATGTCGTCGGGCTTCAGGCTATCCTCTCCAACAAGCAAACGCGCGGCGCCTTCGGCCAGTCGCGTATGGAGACCATCGTCGCCGACGGTCTGCCGATGGGCACCTATGCTTTCCAGCAAACGCTTTCAAACGGATCGCGGCCGGACTGCACCGTGCGCATGCCGAACGGTGCACCGCCGCTCGTCATCGATGCCAAGTTTCCTCTCGAAGCCTGGAATGCCATTCGCGACGCGGGCACGCAGGACGCAACCAAGCTTGCCTCGCAGCAATTCCGCCGCGATATGGAAATCCATGTCCGCGATATATCGGAGAAGTATCTTATCCAGGGTGAGACGCAGGATACGGCTTTTCTCTTCGTTCCTTCGGAATCGATCTTCGCTGAAATTCATGAGAATTTCGAGCCGGTCGTCCAGAAAGCGCATCGTTCCCGCATCGTCATTGTTTCGCCTTCGCTGCTGATGCTGTCGATCCAGGTCATCCAGGCCGTATTGAAGGATCAGCGCATGCAGGCGCAGGCGCACGTCATCCAGGGCGAGGTCGCGATCCTGATGGATGATCTCGGGCGGCTCGATGAACGCGTGCGCAAACTCCAGACGCATTTTTCCCAGGCACAGCGGGATGTTGATCAGATCATCACGTCCACTGACAAACTCTCCAAACGCGGCGCAAAAATCGAAGCGCTGGAATTCGAGGGCGCAGAGGCGCTCAAGGAGGAACGTGAAAGCGGACCTCCGGCGAAGTCGGTCGAAAGCCGCACCGGCCTTCTCAAACTCAGGGTGGTTGACGAAGAGTGAACCCATCGGGCAGTGTCCGTCGCCATGAGAAGCATGACAGGACACCCTTTATGATCACAGTTTTCGGCTCCATCAACATGGACCTCATCGCCACGACCGATCGCCTGCCAAAGCCCGGCGAAACGGTGGCCGGAAACGGCTTTGCCACGGCGGCGGGCGGCAAGGGAGCCAACCAGGCATTAGCCGCGCGACGCGCCGGCTGCGTGGTCCATATGGTGGGCGCAGTCGGCAAGGATGAATTCGCTGCACCGGCGCTGGCGCTTCTCGATCAGGCGGGCATCAACCTTGCAGGCGTCAAGCGTGTTGATGGCCCCACCGGTACGGCGCTGATCCTTGTTGGTGGAGACGGCGAGAACATGATCGCCGTCGTGCCGGGCGCAAACGGGACCATCGCGGCCGAGGATGCCGATGCGGCGATCGGCGCCATGAGCAAGGGCGATACCCTGATGCTGCAGTTCGAGGTGCCTGCACCGGCAGTCGAGCGTGCGCTGGCCGCAGCCAAGGTCAAGGGCGTCACGACCGTCCTCAACCTCGCCCCGCTCATTGCCGACGCCCCGCGGCTTGGACGTCTCGCCGATATCGTCATCGCCAACGAGACGGAGTTCGAGCGCCTTGCTGGCCAGGACAACATGAACCCGGCCGATCGCGAAACGGCGTTGAGGCGCCTGCACGGAGAGACTGGGCAGACCTTGATCGTGACGCTCGGCGCCGACGGCGTGATCGCAATCCGGGATGGCGTCGTTACACGAGCGAAAGGACTGAAGATCGAGCCGGTGGATACCGTCGGGGCGGGCGATACATTCTGCGGCTACTTTGCCGCAAGCCTCGATGAAGGCTTCGATTTCGAGGCTTCGCTCCGCCGGGCCGCCGTCGCCGGCTCGCTTGCCTGCCTCAAGGCCGGAGCACAGCCATCCATTCCCTTGTCCGCCGAAGTCGCAAACAAGATATAGCCTCACAACAGTCGCACGGTTCGGCCGCCGTTGTTCAGGACAACTGGGAAGAGTTTTGAGGCACAAGTCTTCACACATGAAAAGAGGCGTCCGACAACCGGGCGCCTCTTTTCATTTTAGATGATCGTCTGCGGCTCAGGCAGCGTTCGATGCTTGCTCTTCATTGAGGAAAGCGTAGATCGCCGATGCGGAATCTGTGGCACGCAGCTTCGCGACGAGATCGTGATCGCGAAGCACGCGGGCAATGCGCGACAACGCCTTAAGATGGTCGGCACCCGCCCCTTCCGGGGCGAGAAGCAGAAACACCAGGTCGACCGGCTGGTCGTCCAGCGCTTCGAAATCGACCGGACTTTCCAGCCGTGCGAAGACGCCGACAATCGAGCGGACGCTTGCGAGCTTGCCGTGCGGAATGGCGATGCCATTGCCGACGCCCGTCGAGCCGAGACGCTCGCGCTGCAGAACGACGTCGAAAATTTCCCGCTCGGAAAGGCCGGTGATCTTGGAGGCCTTTGCCGCCAATTCCTGAAGCAACTGTTTCTTCGAATTTACCTTTAGGGCGGGAATGATCGCATCTTGGTGCAGCAGATCTGCCAATGCCATTTCTTTTTCCTTCTGTCGCCGAAACCGGATGATTGGGAGAGCGGCGTGGCTACCGCTCATCGCCCGGATGTCAGCTCTTGATATTGGCGGCGTCGATCCAGCCAATATTACCGTCATGCCTGCGGTAAACGATGTTCAAATTTTCCGTGCCCGGACTGCGGAACAAAAGCAGTGGCTCATCCGTCATATCGAGCGCCATGACGGCGGTCGCAACGGACATGGTCTTCAACTGCTTCGTGCTCTCGGCAACAATTACCGGTGCGAAATCGTCGGGGACCTCGTCTTCATGATCCGGGACAGCGTCCATGACCGTATAGGCGACTTCCGTACCATTCAGATGGTTTCCGGCATGATGATCTTTGAGCTTGCGCTTGTAGCGGCGGAGACGCTTTTCGATGCGCTCCGAAGCGGCATCGAATGCAAGCTGCGGGTCCATCGCTTCACCTGCCGCATGCAGCACCACCCCGCTATCAAGATGGAGCTTGCAATCCGCAGAGAACCGCGAACTCGATTTCTCCACAATCACCTGACCGGAATATCCCCCGTCGAAGTATTTCGTGATGGCCATGTCCATTTGGTCCTCGATCCTTTGACGGAACGAGTCCCCAATTTCCATATGTTTACCGGATACACGCACACTCATGGAGTTTCCCTTCTTATAGTGGTTTGCGGTACCAGTTTACGCCAAGGCCAGACCTCATCCAAGCACTTCACGCAAACTCAAGCAATATCGGCTTAAGTCGTGTGCTTCAATCGCCCTGAGGATGATGGGGATAAGTCCAAACGCTGTTTGCAGCGCCAGTTGCGGCGGGCTTCTAGCGGCAGACTGCCGAAATGTCAACGGGTGTGCCGCCGCGCTGATTAGGATATGCAGGCAAGGGTTGATTTAGCTCGACTGTCAAAAGCCCGCAACCTTCGCCAATGCCCGCTTCTCGCGCCGCCGCTGGACGGAGGACGCGATATTCATCGCCTCGCGGTATTTTGCGACCGTACGGCGAGCCAGATCAATGCCATCCTTCTTCAGCATGTCGACAATATCATCGTCGGAGAGGACCGCATCCGTACTTTCCTGCATGATCAGGGAGCGTATCCTGTGGCGAACGGCCTCAGCCGAATGACTATCGCCGCCCTCCACCGCGCTGATCGACACCGTGAAGAAATATTTGAGTTCAAAAAGGCCGCGTGGGGTCAGAATGTACTTGTTTGAGGTGACGCGGCTGACGGTCGACTCGTGCATCTTGATGGCATCGGCAACCGTCTTCAGATTCAGCGGGCGCAGGTGATCGACGCCATGCATCAGGAAGGCATCCTGCTGGCGGACAATCTCGCTTGCGACCTTCATGATCGTCTTCGCACGCTGATCGAGGCTGCGGGTGAGCCAGTTGGCGCTCTGAAGGCATTCAGACAGGAACGTGTAGTCGCCGCCGTTCTTTGTAACATGGGCGAAATAGGACTGATTGACGAGCACGCGCGGGAGCGTATCAGGGTTCAACTCCACCAGCCAGCTCCCATCTGGTGACGAACGTACGACGACATCCGGCATGATCGCTTCGCAAACGCTGGTTTCAAAGCAGCTGCCGGGTTTCGGGTTCAGCTGGCGAATCTCTGCGAGCATATCAAGCAGGTCTTCCTCGTCCACGCCGCAAAGCCGCTTGAGCGTCGCGAAGTCGCGCCGTGCCAGCAATTCGAGGTTGGAAACGAGGGCCTGCATGGCGGGATCGAAGCGGTCTTTCTGCTTCAGCTGGATCGACAGGCATTCGGCCAGGCTGCGAGCAAAAACCCCAGGCGGATCAAGGGTCTGCAATTCGCCAAGAACACGTTCCGCGGCCGCAGGATCGCTACCTAGTCTTTCGCCGATGTCGGCAGGGTCGCTCTGCAGGTAACCCGCCTCGTCGAGCTGGTCGATCAACTGCTGCGCGATCAGCCGGTCTCCCGCATCCGGCAGGATGAATGGAATCTGCTGCGCAAGGTGATCCCTGAGCGAGACCTGGCCTGCAACAAAATCATCGAGATCGTAATTCTCTCCGTCGCCGCCCCCCGGCATCGACTTCCACTGGCTGATCAGCTCCGGCGCATCGGCCCGTGGCGGGACCCCGTCATCCTGGAAGACATTTGCATAATTGACGTCCAGCTCTTCGCTCAGCCGGCTGGCGCTGCCGTCATTGCCGTTGTCATAGCAGTCCCCGGAAAGCGCCTCGGTGCGGTCATCCTCGTCGGCCTGACGCCCGTACGGCTCATCCTGTGCATCGTTATCACTGCCCGTTTCCGCGTCATCTGACGGAAATTCGAGCAATGGGTTCTTCTCGACTTCCTGCGCAATAAACTGGACAAGCTCGAAATGCGTCATCTGCAGCAACTGGATGGATTGCATCAGTTGCGGCGTCATCACCAGGGACTGGTTCTGTCGCAGGAAAAGATTGGCAGACAGGGCCATAGCGGACGCGAAACTCCCGTTCAATTCCTCCGGGAAACCGCGATCGAGCAGAGTTCGGGCCGCGGAAATCCAACTTGGCCCAAAAATTGCTTTTTTATTCTATTTGGTCAAGCGCAAGTATGACAGGAAGGTGAATTTCCGTCGCCTTCGATCCTATCAAAGGCTGAATTTATCGCCAAGATAGAGCCGTCGCACTTCCGGATTGTTGACGATGTCGTTCGCGCGCCCATGCGTCAGCACTTCGCCGGCATGGATGATATAGGCCCGATCGATGAGGCCGAGCGTCTCGCGCACATTGTGATCGGTGATCAAAACGCCGATGCCGCGCGCAGTCAGATGGTGGACGAGGTTCTGGATGTCAGCGACCGAAATCGGATCGACGCCCGCAAATGGCTCGTCAAGCAGCATGAAGGTCGGATCGGTTGCGAGCGCGCGAGCGATTTCCAGACGCCGGCGCTCACCGCCCGACAATGCGACCGCCGCCGATTTTCGCAGCTTGGAGATATGGAATTCCTCCAGAAGCTCATCGAGCTTCTTTTCCCGCTCGGTCTTGTCCTTCTCGTGCACTTCGAGCACGGCGCGGATATTCTCTTCGACCGTCAGGCCGCGGAAGATCGAGGCCTCTTGCGGCAGGTATCCGACGCCGAGGCGCGACCGGCGATACATCGGCATCGTCGTTACGTCGTTGCCGTCGATCTCGATTGTGCCTTCGTCCACCGGCACGAGGCCGGTGATCATGTAAAAACAGGTCGTCTTGCCGGCACCGTTTGGACCCAGAAGGCCGACAGCTTCGCCGCGCCTGACAACCAGCGAAACGCCATTGACGACACGCCGCGTGCTATAGGTCTTCGTCAGGCCGCGTGCAATCAGCGTGCCGTGGTAACGGCTTTTGTCTCCGCCGGCGGCAGAGTCCGCGGCAGATTGCGGCCCGGCCCGGCCGAACATGGTTGAAAGCGAGAATAATTTCACGTCGGGCGGCCGGTCTCAGTTCTTTTTCTGGGATTTCGGATCAAGCTGAATCTGGACGCGCCCCCCGCAGCTATCCAGTTGCGCCTGTCCGGTCTGCATATGAACCGTAAGCTGGCAGCCCGTGAAGACGTTCGGCCCATCCGACAGCACAACCTTTTCACCCTTCAGGACGAAGAGCTGTTGGGCCATGTCGAAGGAGCCGTTGTCGGCGGTCGCTGTCTGCGTGCCGGAACTCAGGAAAACCTTATCGGTGACGATGATACGGTCGATGTCGGCATTGCCCGATGAGATGGACGCCGCTCCGGCGTCGGCCTTTGCGCCGTTGGGTTGGGCGTCGCCGCCCTGTGCCTTGTAAAAGACCGTCATGTGACCGGCCTGCAGGGTCGTCTTCCCCTGAACGACCTTCACATTGCCGGTGAAGTCGGCCTTGTGGTCCTGATCGTGAATCTCGAGCTTGTCGCTTTCGATCTGGATCGGTTGATTGCTGTCGAGCTTCAGGCCATCCATCTGGCTGGTCGTCGCCTGCGCAAAGGCCGCCCCTGCCATCAGTAAAAGCCCCAGGGCGCTGCCGCCAAGTGTTATGCCAGACTTACGAAGTGAAAAGTGACAATCTATTGTCATGAGTGACCCGGCTGTTAGGTGCCCTGTTTACGGATGACGGATGGATCGACATTCATGCGAACATTCCCCTCGAATGTGATCACGCGCCCCTTATCCGTCATCTTGAGCGACTGCGCAACAATCGAAGCGCCGTCTTTTTGAATCTCGATAGGATCATCTGTCGTCATCTTGCCGCCCTTGATATCGAGCTTGGCAGATTGGAATTTCGCCGTCAGACCGTTGCTCAGCAAAATCGTGAACGGGTCCCTCAGCGCAAGGTTGTCCGTGGATCGGTCATAATCGGCCGTGGCAGCCTCAACGCGGGCGATCAGATCATCGTTGACCGGCACCGCAGCCTTGATCGTTTCGAGCGTGATAAGGTTCGGATTCTTGATGTCTTGCAACGCGCGCTCAGCAAGCATCGAATAGTTGATGCCGTCGGCATTGCGCCCGGCGATCGCCGGCTTTTCCATGACGATCTTGCCGTTTTCGATCTTGGCACCCTCGATCTTGAGATTCTCGGGCAGGTAAGCCCGGACCATCGAGACTGCAATGAAGGCAAGCGAAATGATGACGGCAGCGACAGGCAGCAATATCTTCAGGCGGCGGACACGTGCAGAATGGAACAGGGCAGCCGCATAGGCGCTCCCTCCAGGCCTGGCAAAGGCAGGCTTCCCGCTGCTGTTCAATGTGTTGAGCATTAACATGTCCGTGTCTGTTGATCGGCAACCCTATATAGGGACTACATCGACCGATCACAGATCGTTTCGCATTATTACACTAGCTTGCCAATATGGATTTTTTTCTGCAACTAGCAAATAAGGCATGAAAACGAGGTAAATCGGCATTTCCGAAGAAGGAATGCCGCCTTATCTGATGCCATGTTGCATGAAGCCGGCGCGCCGGCTCTGGAGGACCTTATGGACAGTTCGACGATCGCGGATCGCCGCAGGCTTCGCCGCAAACTCGGCTTCTGGCGTATTGCGGCGGTGGTGCTCTTGGTCGCGCTCGGCTTTGCTCTTTACCAATTCGTCGCAGGCGACATCGCCACGCAGCGGCCGCACATCGCCCATGTGACAATTTCCGGGCTCATAACCGACGACGACGAGTTGCTCGAGAGGCTGAAGAAGATCGAAGAAAACGACCGCGTCAAAGGCGTCATCGTCTCCATTTCTTCGCCGGGCGGCACGACCTTTGGCGGCGAAAAAATATTCAAAGCGATCCGGGCGATTGCGGCGAAGAAGCCCGTCGTCTCCGATATCCGGACGCTTGCCGCTTCCGCGGGCTATATGATTGCTGCCGCGGGCGATACGATCATTGCCGGAGAAAGTTCGCTCACCGGATCGATCGGCGTGATCTTTCAGTATCCGCAGATCCAACCGCTGCTCGACAAGCTCGGCGTCTCGCTGCAGGAGATCAAGTCGTCGCCGCTGAAGGCAGAGCCATCGCCTTTCCATGCTGCCAGTGAGGAAGCCAAAACCATGATCAACAATATGGTCATGGACAGCTACGCCTGGTTCGTCGACTTGGTTGTCGACCGCCGCAAGCTGCCGCGCGACGAGGTGCTGAAGCTCGCCGACGGCACGATTTTCACCGGCCGCCAAGCGGCGAAGGCCAAGCTCATCGACCGGGTCGGCGGCGACACGGAAATCCGGGACTATCTCGCCGGGAGGGACGTCGGCAAGGATCTTCCGGTCGTGGATTGGGACAAGAAGAGCAATACGCCTTTTCTTCTCGCAGGGGCTGTTTCGAAGCTCGCAGTTCTGTTCGGCTATGGCGATCTCGTGAAGAGCCAGGACATCGAGGGCATTCTGCCACAAAAGTTGCTCCTTGACGGGCTCGTTTCAGTTTGGCAGGTTGGCCGCGATTGATAAGAAATCAATAATTTAAGGGGGCGACCGTGATCAAGTCGGAATTGGTGCAGATCGTTGCCGCGCGCAACCCGCATCTTTATCACCGGGATGTCGAGAATATCGTCAACGCGGTTCTCGACGAGATCACCGATGCGCTCGCAGCGGGCAACCGCGTCGAGCTTCGCGGCTTCGGTGCATTTTCCGTCAAGAACCGCCCTTCGCGCTCCGGTCGCAATCCGCGCACCGGCGACACCGTATTCGTCGAGGAGAAGTGGGTGCCCTTCTTCAAGACCGGCAAGGAGTTGCGCGAACGGCTGAACCCCGGCCAGGCCGACCACGACGATTGAACTTCATCCGGACTGCGTCGAAATCGCGCTTGAACCTCGCGCGTACCATTCTATTTTCGTGAGCAGTCATGCGCCGTATCGAAGCGGCGCAACCACGCGCGGAGGCCACGGATGGCGAAGAAGATCATCAACCTTTTGATTTTGTTGCCGCTCGGCATCATTCTCATCACCTTCTGCGTTGCCAACCGGCAGAGCGTGACGCTGGCATTCAACCCCTTCCGGCCCGAAGATCAGGTTCTCGCGGTTGCTGCGCCGTTCTTCGTTTTCATCTTCATCGCGCTGATTGTCGGCATGCTGATCGGATCGGCCGCCACATGGCTCACACAGGGCAAACACCGCAAGCGCGCGAAAATCGAGGCGAAGGAGGCCGTTCGCTGGCACAGCGAAGCGGACCGGCACAAGACCCGCGCCGAAGAGATCGCCGGTCAATTGCCGGCCCGCTGATCGACCGTCAGGCAGGAATAAAGCTCAGTTCCTCGTAGTCGCCTTCAGCCGACGTGCCGCTACCGGTGACCACGAAACCGCGGCCGGCATAGAATGTCTTGGCGTTTCTGTTGTTGATCAGGCACTTCAACCGGTATTTACGGCGCGGCCACTCCGGCAGAGCCTTCAGCAGCGCTGTACCGACGCCCCTGCCCTGCCATTCCTTGCGGATGTAGAGCATGTGGATGAAATCATCTGCGGCCCATAGCGTCATGAAACCGGCGATCTCGCCATCAGGCGCTTCGGCAATCCAGACAATTTCACCCTGCGAATGGGCGAGAAAATCCTCATGGCTGAACTTGCCGGGATCGACCCAGGTGAAGGTCTGCCTGCGCTCGTTGAGATAAATGTCGCCGAGCTGCCCATTGTCCGAAGGGCGGGAATTTCTGACTGTGTAATTCATGGATGCGATTTAGAAGAGGCCAAAGACTGTGCCAAGCCAATAGACTATTCCGCGGCCTTTTCGCTGACGACAGCATTGAAATCTGCAAAGAATTGCTGCGCAAGCTTTTGCGATGTCGAATTCACCAGACGCGCTCCAAGCTGGGCAAGCTTGCCGCCGACCTGTGCCTTTGCGGCATATTGCAGCACTGTCTCTGCACCTTCCGCCCTCAAGGTGACGTCGGCCCCGCCCTTGGCAAAGCCTGCAACGCCGCCCTTGCCCTCACCCGAAATCGTATAGCTCTGCGGCGCGTTGACATTTGTCAGGGTCACCTCACCGTTGAAGGTCGCCGAGACCGGTCCGATCTTGACCTTGACGACCGCCGTAAGCTCGGTTGGCGACCTCATCTCAAGGCTTTGACAGCCGGGGATGCATCGCTTCAAGACTTCTGGATCGTTCAAGGCTACCCACACCGCATCGCGCGACGCATTGATGCGTTCCTCGCCGGTCATGTCCATATCGAAATCCTCCCGTTTCAATTCTCTAAACTTATCACAGCGGGAAAGCACTTTGCCAAGGTGACTGGGGATGCTATTTGCACGGGCTCTATCAAACTTGAGACGCGGAAATCACGTTGAGACAGAAAGAGCGCCGGCCGGGCCATAAGGCGCAATCTGCCGGCTCCCCCGGCAATCGCCACAATGACGAACGCTCGAGCCACCCGCCAAAAGCGGTCAAACCTGTGGCCGCGCGCGAGACCGTGCGAGAGGCGACTGCGCCTGCTGCAAGCGAGCGGCCGCTAAAGGAGCGCACGGGCGAGCGTCCTCATGAGCGCGTTCCTGTCATTCTGGAATCCCTCGGCGCAGGCGACTTTCACCTCATCGACAGCGGTACCGGCCTGAAGCTCGAACAATATGGCCCCTATCGCATCGTCCGTCCCGAGGGTCAGGCGCTCTGGCAGCCGTCGCTGGCATCTCATGCCTGGGAAAAGGTCGATGCGATCTTTACCGGCGATACGGACGAGGAAGGCACCGGCCGCTGGCGATTTCCGAAGGAGGCGCTCGGCGAGGCCTGGCCGCTCAATCTTCTGGGCGTCGATTTTTATGGGCGCTTTACCTCTTTCCGCCATGTCGGCGTGTTTCCGGAACAGATCGTCCACTGGAGCTGGATGAAAGAGCAGGTCGAGGCTGCCGGCCGTCCGCTGAAGGTCCTAAATCTTTTCGGCTATACAGGTGTCGCGACGTTGGTCGCGGCGCAGGCCGGTGCGGAAGTCACCCATGTCGACGCCTCCAAGAAGGCAATCGGTTGGGCGCGTGAAAATCAGGCGCTCGGCCGCTTGGAGAAACTGCCGATCCGCTGGATCTGCGAAGACGCGATGAAGTTCATCCTCCGTGAGGAGCGCCGCGGCAATACCTATGACATCATCCTTACCGATCCGCCGAAATTCGGCCGTGGCCCGAACGGCGAAGTCTGGCATCTCTTCGAACACCTGCCATTGATGCTCGATGTCTGCCGCGAGATCCTGTCGCCTCAGGCGCTTGGGCTGGTGCTGACTGCCTATTCGATCCGTGCAAGCTTCTATTCGATGCACGAATTGATGCGCGAGACGATGCGCGGCGCAGGCGGTGTGGTCGAATCCGGCGAGCTCGTGATCCGCGAGGCGGGCCTTGACGGCAAGACGCGGGGCCGCGCGCTATCGACCTCCCTCTTCTCCCGCTGGGTGCCGAAATGAGCCATGAACATCGGGGCCATGGCCCCCACAAGGTGGGACATATGAAAGAGGTCACGTCGCTCGCCAATCCGATCATCAAGGACATCAAGGCGCTGACCAACAAGAAGTCGCGCGAAGAGAGCGGCACCTTCATGGCCGAGGGCCTGAAGCTGGTCATCGACGCGATCGAGCTCGGCTGGGCGATCCGCACGCTGGTCTATGCCAAGGCGGCCAAGGGCAAGCCGCTGGTCGAGCAGATGGCGGCGAAAACCGTGGCCTCCGGCGGCCTGGTCCTCGAAGTCAGCGAAAAGATCATTTCCTCGATCACGCGGCGTGACAACCCGCAGATGGTGGTCGGCATTTTCGAAAGCCGCTGGAAGCCGCTGAAGGACATCCGTCCGAAAGACGGAGAGACCTGGATCGCGCTCGATCGGGTACGCGATCCCGGTAATCTCGGCACAATCATCCGCACGGCGGATGCCGCAGGCGCCTCCGGCGTCATCCTCGTCGGGGAAACGACCGACCCCTTCTCCCTTGAAACGGTGCGCGCCACGATGGGCTCCGTGTTCGCCGTGCCCGTTGCCAAGGCAACGCCGGAGGAATTCATCGGCTGGAAGAAATCTGCCGGCGTGGCCGTCGTCGCCACGCACCTTGCAGGTTCGGTCGATTACCGCACGATCGATTACAAGAAGAGGCCGGTCGTTCTCCTCATGGGCAACGAGCAGTCCGGGCTGCCGGACCAGTTGGCCAAGGAAGCCGACGCACTTGCACGCATCCCGCAGCAGGGTCGTGCGGACTCCCTCAATCTCGCCGTTGCAAGTGCCGTGATGCTTTTCGAAGCGCGGCGCCACCTCCTTTCGCTTTCCGAGGGCAAATGACCGAAAAGACGCTTGACCGTCCGGCGCTTCTGTCGCGCCCGCTGCCAATCCTGATCTTCATTCTCGTCGCGGTCGCTATCGACCAGATCGTCAAGATCGCAGTCGATCGCTATCTGCCATTGCAGGAAGCCGTGCCGATGATCCCGATGCTGGCGCTCTACCGCACTTACAATCTCGGCGTCGCCTTTTCGATGCTGTCGGGCATGGACGGCTGGTTCATCGTCGGCATGCGGATCGTCATCGTGGCCTTCGTCATCTGGCTCTGGCATCGCACCTCGAAGGACCGCTGGATAGCACACAGCGGATTTGCGCTGATCATTGCCGGTGCGCTCGGCAATTTGATCGACCGTTTCCTCTACGGCCACGTCATCGACTACATTCTCTTCCACACCGAAAGTTGGTCCTTCGCCGTCTTCAATCTCGCCGACAGCTTCATCACGGTGGGCGCCGGTTGCGTCATTCTCGATGAGCTTTTGCAGCCGAAAAAGACGGAAAGCTAAAATCTTAGGCTTTTCCTGAAGGCATTCGGAACGGCGCGTATGCTAGCCAGCAATTATGCACAGTCTGGCTCAATTGCAGGAACGTCTCGCCGCCGCATTCGGCGCGGCCGCCAAGCCGCATGACCTGCGGCCGGCGGACGAGATTGTGCCGCTGGCGCCGGCAGCAAAGCAAAAGCATCCGCTGCGCACCCTGCTCTTTTACTGGCTCGGCGGCCTTGGCCTCTTTGCTGCGGCCGCATTCCTTGCACTCGGGCAAGCGGGCGGACCTTTGCTACTTTCCGCCGGCCTTGCAATCCTTGCCGCAGCACTTCTCGGTCATGTATTGCTGATGAAGCTGCGCCAGCGGACCGGCAACCAGCCGCAGGCATGCGATGCTGCCGAACTTTTCGCCAATGTTCATGACGCCCTCGGCGACATCACCGTTACCCGTACCATTGACCGGCGGATCATCGGCGCCAATGCCACTTTTCGCCGCCTGACGGGCCGGCTGAAGCCGGAGGGACAGACTTGCGAACAACTGGGCATCGCCTTCCGCCCTGGCGCCGAGCCATATCGCTTCGATGTCGAGATCTCGACGCCGGAAGGCCAGCGCATCTTCGCCTGGCATGACGTCGTCACCCGCGATCCGTCGAATGGCCGTCTGCTGCTCCAGAGCGTCGCCCGTGACGTGACCGCCGAGCGCCTTGCAGCGCAGGCGCGCGAGGAGGCACGCCAAAAGGCCGAGTACAACAGTGCAGCCAAATCCCGCTTGCTTGCGACCGTCAGCCATGAAATCCGAACGCCACTATCAGGCATTCTCGGGATGACTCATCTGCTTAGCCAGGCGCAGATGACCCAGGAGCAGCAGAACTATATCGACGGCATTCGCCAGTCAGGCCATGCGCTCGCCCAACTCGTCGAAGACCTCCTCGATTTCTCCACAATCGAAGTCGGCCGCTTCCAGCTTCGTCCGCGCACCGAATCGCTGCGCCAGCTGCTGGAAAGCGTCGTCGAAATGCTGGCACACCGTGCCCACGAAAAGGGCATCGAGATCGGTGCGACGGTCTCTTCCGACGTGCCGGAATTCATGAGTTTCGATCCGGCGCGGCTGCGTCAGGTGCTTTTCAACGTCATCGGCAATGCGGTGAAGTTCACCCAGGTGGGCGGCGTCTTCATCCGCGTATCCTTGCGCGACGACGACCTCATGATAACGGTGACGGACACCGGCCCAGGGATGACAGCGGAGGAGCACGCCCGAATCTTCGGCGAATTCGAACAGGGAGGAAGCATGACGGAAAAAAGCGGCGGCACCGGGCTCGGGCTCACCATCTCCGCCCGCATCATGCGCGAGTTCGGCGGTTCTCTGACGGTTTCCGGCGAAAAGGGCAAGGGCAGCGAATTCACGATTCGCTTTCCTGCAAACATTCCGCTAGAGGCTCGCGGCAGCCGCAAATCGCTCCTTTCCGGCAATATCGTCGTGCTTCTTGCCCCGGCCGGTGCAGCCCGCGCCGCAATCGCCGAGACCATCGTCGCTCTCGGCGGCGATTGCCATCTGGTGGCCGACGGCGAAAAAGCCCGGGAGACGCTTCTCCACATTGCCGGCATTGACCATCGCCCGACGGATATCATCGTCGATCATCGCATGTCCGCGCAGTTTACGGAGCATCTTGCCGACCGCGCCGAAATTGCCGCGCTTGGCCTGCGCAAGACCCTGCTCGTCAATCCGGAAGAGCGCAACGCCCATCCGCTTGATCTCTTCGATGCCTGGCTTATTCGGCCTCTTCGCGAACAGTCGCTGATCGACGTGCTTCGCGGACGCATGCGCGGCATGGAAAAGCGCGATGCGCTGAACGACAACCAGCCGGGCTTTACCGCCGCCATTCCCGAAGCGAATATACCAGGCGGGATGAATATCCTTCTGGGAGAAGACGACCCGATCAACGCGATGCTTGTCCGCGCTGTGCTGGAGAAGGGCGGACATAAGGTTCACCATGTCGAAGACTTCGAGACGTTGCTGGATTGCGCACTTGCCGAAGGCAGCATGCGCCCCGACATCATCATCAGCGATCTCACGATGCCGGGCGGCGAAGGTGTTGAAATGATTGGCCGGCTGCGCGGTCACGAACGGCGGCTGCAGCTCGTTGCGGTGCCGGTCATCGTGCTGACTGCCGACAAACGCGACGAGTCGCGCCGCCAGGTCCTGCTTGCCGGTGCAAACCGCGTGATGCTGAAACCTGTCGACCCAATCCGGCTACTGACGGAAGTCCATGCCGTCGCAGCCCTTTCCGCCCGCCGAGCCGAAGCGCTCTGAGCAGCGTGACATAGGCGTCGTTTTTCCGTAAAATCCATGTCACTTTCCTGTCGTACAGAAGTGTTTTATGACACGCCATGAGCCGGCAACGGGAGAATCATCATGTCCATCGACATCCTTAATCGCGACACAACGCCGGAGGTTTCCCGGCCTGCAGCAGCCGTCGCGCCGAAGGAAGGCGACGTCTTGGGCCGCATCGGCAACCTGGAGACCCGCCTTGCCCGCACTGCTCGCGAGATCGATGCTGCGCAGCATGTGCGCTACCGCGTTTTCGTTCAGGAAATGCAGGCGCAGCTTCCGCCAGAGGCCATGCGCCGCGAACGCGACTTCGACGCTTACGATGCATTCTGCGATCACCTTCTCGTCCTCGACCGCTCGATCGAAGGTGATAGCGAAGACCAGATCGTCGGAACCTACCGCCTGCTGCGCCAGGACGTGGCGATGGTAAATGGCGGTTTTTACTCGGCTTCCGAATTCGCGATCGACGAGCTTCTCGCGCGTCATCCAGACAAGCGCTTCATGGAGCTCGGCCGCTCCTGCGTGCTGCCGGAATACCGCACGAAGCGCACGGTCGAACTTCTCTGGCAGGGCAATTGGGCCTATGCCTTGAAGCACGGCATGAGCGCCATGTTCGGCTGCGCCTCCTTCCCGGGTGTGCATCCGGAGAGCCACGCGCTGGCACTTTCCTTCCTGCACCACACGGTCCTTGCCAAGGGCGAATGGGCGGTCGGCGCTCTGCCCGGCCAAGCGCGCAGCATGGATCTGATGCCGAAGGAGGCCGTCAACCCGAAGAAGGCGCTGATGGCCCTTCCGCCGCTGATCAAAGGCTACCTTCGCCTCGGCGCCATGGTCGGCTCCACCGCGGTGGTGGACCATGCGTTCAATACGACGGACGTGCTGATCGTGCTGCCGATCGCGAGCATCTCGGATCGCTATTTGAATTACTACGGCGCTGACGCCGGCCGTTTCGCGAGCTGATCTTCCAGAAGATCGACTTTGCAGCGCAAACAGGTAATTCGTCCGGCTGAAGCAGATGGTAGCGAGCCACGCGCTATCTCTGATGTCCTGCCGTGCCGCCGCCTCATCCGACCCCTCCGGCCTTCTTTCCCATTGGGGGGCGAAGGGGAGATTCGCCGCATCCCCTCGGCGAAATTCAAGAGACGCACAAGCAGCGCCGCCAGTCCCTTCTTTCCGGCGGGAAAAAGGGACTGGCAGGCAGATGAAGCGCTTGCGCCTGACTGCTAGCCCGCCGAATAAGCCGCGATCGCCGCCATGTTGACGATGTCGGAGTCCTTGGCGCCCATCGAGGTGATCTGAACGGCTTTGTCGAGGCCGACAAGGATCGGGCCGATGACCGTCGAGCCACCGAGTTCCTGCAGCATCTTCGTCGAGATCGAAGCGGAGTGGAAGGCCGGCATGACCAGCACGTTGGCGGGAGCCGACAAGCGGCAGAACGGGTACTGCTCCATCACCTTTCGGTTCAGCGCCACGTCGGCTGCCATTTCGCCATCATACTCGAAATCGACGCGGCGCTTGTCAAGGATCTTCACGGCTTCGCGCACGCGCTCGGAACGTTCGCCCGAAGGATGACCGAAGGTGGAATAGGCGAGCAGGGCAACGCGCGGCTGATAGCCCATGCGGCGCGCAAGGCCTGCCGCTTCTTCGGCGATATCGGCCAGCTCCTCGGCAGTAGGCATATCGTGAACCGCGGTATCTGCGACAAAGACCGCGCGGCCGCGGACAATCACCAGCGACACGCCGATGACACGGTGGCCCGGCTTCTCGTCGATGCAGCGCCGCACGTCCTCCAGCGCCGTCGAATAATTGCGCGTGATGCCGGTCACCATGCCATCTGCATCGCCAAGCGCCACCATCGTCGCGGCGAAATGATTACGATCGTTGTGGATCAGGCGCTGTGCATCGCGGTGCAGATAGCCTTTCCGCTGCAGCCGGGCATAGAGGTAGTCGGTGTAAGCCTCAATGCGGGTCGAGATGCGTGCATTGACGATCTCGAGGCCCGGCCGGTTGAGGTCGATCCCGGCCCGCTCCGCCGTCGCCCTGATCAGATCTTCGCGGCCAAGAAGGATTGCCGTGCCGAGCTGCTGGTTGGCATAAGACATCGCCGCGCGCATGACCTGCTCTTCTTCCGCCTCGGCAAAAACCATCCGTTTCGGACGGCGCCGAACCCGCTCGTAGAGGCTCGCAAGCGTCGAAGCGATCGGATCACGCCTTGCCGATAGCTCGCGGCGATAGCCGTCCATGTCGGTGATCACCTTGCGGGCAACGCCAGTTTCGATCGCAGCCTGCGCCACGGCAGCCGGGATTGCCGAAATGAGGCGCGGATCGAAGGGCACAGGAATGATATATTGCGCGCCAAAGCGGGGGCGGTTGCCCTGATAAGCGGCAACGACGTCATCGGGTACATCCTCGCGGGCCAGATTGGCAAGCGCCTTGACGGCGGCAATCTTCATCGCGTCGTTGATCGTGGTTGCCCGCACGTCGAGCGCGCCGCGGAAGATATAGGGAAAGCCGAGAACGTTATTCACCTGATTCGGGTAGTCCGATCGCCCTGTCGCCATAATGGCATCATCGCGGATGCGCGCGACGTCCTCCGGCGTGATTTCCGGATCGGGGTTTGCCATCGCAAAGATGATCGTC
>NZ_JABEPH010000165.1:0-12364 GCF_013004495.1 Rhizobium sp. SEMIA 4085 | reverse complement strand
GCACATGCCCGGCAAGACCATCGGCAACGCGCTTCTTCTCGTCCTGACCCTGTGCATCGCCTGCATGTGGGCATTCCCGATCTATTGGGCGATCGTTACATCGATCAAACCGGAGCAGGAGGTGGTATCGAAAACGACCTTCATTCCGGACGTCTTCAACTTTTCGGCCTATTACTTTGCGCTTTTCAATACCAATCTCGCCACTTGGTACATGAATTCGATCGTGACGTCGGTCACGGTCACGATCGTCGTGATCGTGATCAGCGTGATGTGCGCCTACGCGTTGTCGCAGATCGTCTTTCCGGGCCGCAAACTGCTCTACGGCATCATCCTCGCGAGCTTCATGGTGCCGTCGCAGGCTCTTGTGGTATCGCAGTTCGTGCTCATGCACCGGCTGGGCCTGATCAACACCTGGGGTGGCATCATCCTGCCGCAACTGATCGTTCCGGTGGTCGTCATAGTCTACAAGCAGTTCTTCGATTCCGTTCCAAAGGAACTGCGCGAAGCGGCAAAGCTCGACGGCTGCGGGGAATTCCAGATCCTCTTCAAGCTTTATCTGCCGCTGAACTGGGGAATTACCACGGCACTTGCGATCATTACCTACATCATGGCCTGGAACGCCTTCTTGTGGCCCTTCCTTGTCACGAGCTCGGAAGACATGATGACCGTTACCGTCGGCATTACCCAGATCAGCGATGCCTTCGGCGTCAAATATGCCCGTGACATGGCCGTCGCGATCCTCGCCGCCATGCCCGTCGCAGTTGCCTATCTGCTTTTCCAGAAGCGCGTCACACAGGCGCTGATGCTCTCTTCGGGCATCAAGGGGTAGACGAGTGAAGAACACCTTTCGGGCCGAGGTGAGAAGGCCCAGCCGGTCCGCGGCAGCTCTCCCGAGACGCGGGCCGGCACCTATAGAAAAGGCGGCGACACCGGCAACCCTGCATGGTATCAGCGAAGTACAGCCGAGAAAGACTGGAGAACCAGTAGTAGAGCATGGAGACTAAGCTTCTAACCGTCGATCCGATGAAGGATGCCGAAGTCGTACAGGCCCTCGGTTCACCGACGCGTATCGAAATCCTCAACCTGCTGCGCCAGAAAGGTCCGTTGAATGTGAACGACATCGCCGGTCACATGGGCTTGCCGCAATCGACGGCGGCGACCAACTTGAAGGCGCTGGAACAGGCAGGGCTGATACAGACGCAGACGATGAAGGCGACGAAGGGTAATCAGAAGGTCTGCTCCTGCATCTACGACGAAATTCTGATCCGTTTTGACGCCAGTGGCACAAAGTCTGCGGAAGACGTCGTAACCGTCAGCATGCCGATCGGACTTTTCACGGAGTTCGAAGTGGAGGCGCCCTGTGGCCTGTGCTCCGTCAACAATGTCATCGGCATGCTGGACGTGCAGGAAGTCTTCCTCGACCCGCAGCGCATGCAGGCCGCACTTTTATGGTTCACCCGCGGCTATGTGGAGTACAAATTTCCGAACAATGCCAAGGTCACGGGCCGAAAGATCCGCAAGGTGGATTTTTCGGCGGAGCTCAGCTCCGAGACGCCGGCGACCAATGCCAACTGGCCATCCGACATTTCGATCTGGGTGAATGGCATCAAGGCCGGCCACTGGACGTCACCGGGCGATTTCGGCGACCGGCGCGGCATGTACTCGCCGGCTTGGTGGAAGCTTAGCGGCTCGCAATACGGCAAGCTCAAGACCTGGACGATCGATGACAAGGGAACCTGGATCGATGGTGCGATGGTCTCGACACAGACGATTGCCTCGCTCGGCATTGCCGATCATCATTCCATTCGCTTTCGTATCGGCATTGACGAGAAGGCGGACAATCCGGGCGGCATGAATATTTTTGGCAAGGGCTTCGGTGATTTCGACCAGGACCTGGTGATGTCGATCTATTTTTGAGCAAACCACGGAAAAGGAAGAAGCTCGCCTCCTGTCATGTCGGCGAGCCCCATGAATGTCATCGACTTGGTCGAGTTCGGTGACAGCAGACAAACGCCGCTTTCGGCAAAAAGTTCCCCGCCTTGAGCGCGCGATCGATGCCGGCGTGAAGAAGAATGGGCAAGGCGTTGAGACCGGTATCGAGCAGATGTGTATCTGGGGACGTCGGAGAAGAACGGCGATATCGTACATCTACACCTCAAGCGACTGGAATAATCGCGAACCGGCCAGGTTCATGCCGTTTCCCTTCAGAAATTGCGGTGGCGCGCAGGTCAGTGGATGCGCTAAGAAAATGATTCAACGGGAGTTTTACCCTTGATGAAGTCGAGCCTCGATCATCTGCCGGAAAAGAAGCAGCGCGAACTGGCGCGTGTTGTCGAGATCATTCATGAGGAATTCGAGAACGCGTTGAAGGGAGGGGAGGCGGAATTCAAGAAGAAGGGCCGCATCTGGAAGATCATCCTCTTCGGCTCTTACGGTGCGCCGTGAAGGCGCGGGAGGTTATCATGCAATAAAGGCAACCTCCCAAACTAACTGGTTCTTGACCGGTGACTGGAATGTCACCCCTCTACAGAGAGTAGTAGACGGAAGGGGATCGAAAAGCTCGGCCGGGTGTCGCCGGCGGAGTGTCATCAGCAGATCGATCTTAAATGAAACGGATACGGCCCATCAGCCGTAGGCCGGGCTACCGCAGTGTCTATGGTGAGGCAACGAAGTGAGTGCTGGAAGCCTCTGTATTTACCGAACCACGCCCTTACATCGTGATGGCGAGAGGGCCAAGCAATCTGAAGCGGCGGGGCTTGTAATTCTTCGCTGCTGGATGCGCCGAGGGCGCACCCGAGGAAGGGGCACTCTCCATAACCTTTCCTCCCGCATTGTCAGGGGTAGAGCTCACCACCTACCGACACAAAGGTTAGGAACCGGAACACGGGAACTCGGATCGCCCGCCCAGCAGGAACTGGGCTAGCCGCGACGGCCGGAGAAGGACGAACCCGAGGGCGGAGCTTCCGTAGTAGTCGGAGTGCGGGAAAGCCGCGCACAGGGCGAAGGGAAGCAGGAAGACGATAGACTTGCACGACGGAGGAAGGATCTGTGGACATGGATCGCCGGGCGGATCTCGCCTGGATACTCGGCGTTCAGCGCAAACTCTATCAGTGGAGTAAGGCACATCCCGACGAAGGATGGCGCGATATGTGGGGTTGGCTAACCGATCCGCGCACGCTGCGCCACGCCTGGCGACGCGTCGCCTCGAACAAAGGTGGACGAACAGCTGGCATCGACGGGTTAACTGTGGGTCGCATCCGGAAAAGGGGCGAAGATCGCTTTCTCAAAGAGTTGCAAGCCGAACTGCGCTCCGGCGCATACCGGCCCAGCCCGGCGAGACGCAAACTCATCCCAAAGCCCGGAAAACCGGGGCAATTCCGGCCCTTGGGCATCCCCACGGTCAAGGATCGCGTCGTGCAAGGCGCCATCAAAATACTTCTGGAGCCAATCTTCGAGGCGCAATTCTGGCGGGTCTCCTACGGGTTCCGGCCCGGACGAAGCACGCACGGCGCCTTGGAGAATATCCGGGCGACTATCCAGCCGCGCAAGCGCGACGGCGATGGTCACCGGACCCGGCTGCCGTATCCATGGATCATTGAGGGGGACATCAAGGGCTGCTTCGATAACATCAACCATCACCTTCTGATGAACCGGGTTCGCTTACGCGTGGCCGACCGTCGGGTGGTCAGGCTGATCGGACAGTTCCTGAAAGTCGGCGTCATGGCGGAGGACCAGTTCATCCGCACCGAAGCCGGCACTCCTCAAGGCGGGATCATCTCACCCCTGCTGGCCAATATCGCGCTCAGCGCGATTGAGGAACGCTACGAACGGTGGGTCGAGCACCGCAGCAAGATCCGAGCACACCGGCAAGGTGATGGAGTGGCAGCGGCGCGGGGTGCGCGGCAGCGAGATGACAGAGCTGGGCTCTGCATCTGCTATCCGGTACGCTACGCCGACGACTTCGTGGTGATGGTGTCGGGTACGGAGGACGATGCCAAGGCGGAAAAATCCGCACTGGCCGAACACCTCCGCCTGACCACGGGCCTCGAATTGTCGCCGGAAAAGACAAGGGTTACGGCTGTGACGGAGGGATTCGAATTCCTTGGCTTCCACGTCACGATGCGATGGGACAAACGCTACGGCTACGGCCCCCGCGTTGAAATACCCAAAGCCAAGGCCGCCGATCTGCGTCGAAAAGCCAAACTGTGCACCACACGAAGAACAGCGCGCAGTCTTGGCGAAACACTCCAGGAAATCAATCCCATCCTGCGCGGATGGGCGAACTACTACCGTTACTGCGCCCGAGCCGGGCGCGTCTTTACCGATCTCGATTGGTATGTCGGCAAAAGGCTCTGGCTCTGGTTGCGGCGGAAACGCCCAAAGACGCACGGACGCAACATCTTGCGGGATCATCGTCTCCGCAGTCTGCGGCGTCCGACACGGCGGCTCTGGCGCGAAGGCCACGTCGAACAACATCTGCTCGCGTGGACCTCGGTCTGCCGGTACCGCTACGATTGGATGGACTCGCCTGACTTTGCCATGTCTTCTGGAGAGCTGGATGCATAACGAAAGATGCACGTCCGGTTCGGCGAAAGGCGACTAGAAACCGACTGCCGAGAGGCAGCACGGCGCTAGTCGCCTATTCTACCCCGCGGCACCTGGGTTGATGAACCCCATACGATGAAAGGATACCGTTCGGACTACGATATCCTTATCATCGTCAGCACGAAGAAATCGACCCATCCCGAATATTGGTATGCTGCCAAGCACCGGTTGATGCGCGACCGGGGCATAAAGACTCTCGTCAATCCGATCATCCATTCACGGCGCGAGGTTGGCGACGCCCTACATCAGGGGCAGCATTTCTTCTCGGATATTCGGCGAGATGGCATCGTTCTTTATGAAGTCGACCAAGAGCCGCTTCCTGTGGCGAAGATTTTGGCTCCAAGCGCTGCTCATGAGGCCGCCGCTCGACATTTCTCCGAAAAATTTTCAATGGCGAAGAATATGGCGAGGCTAGCGGACACAGCCTACAGGGATCGTATGCTGAACGAGGGCGCGTTTTTGCTTCATCAGGCAATAGAGCAGTCTTATTCTTGTCATTTGCTTGTCATGACGAATTACAGTCCCGCATCTCACAATCTAACGTTCTTGCGAGGTCTCGCCGAGGAGCAAACGCTGCAATTAGCAGAAGTCTGGCCGCGGGACCGCGCCCGCTACGAGGCTTGGTTCAACGTCATCAATGAAGCCTACGTTAAGGCCCGATATTCAAGCCACTACAGCATCACGGGAGAGGCGTTTGAGTGGCTGCTAGAACGCACTCGATCACTTCAGAAGGCTATAGAGGACCTGTGCCAAGGACGAATTGATCAGCTCAAAATTTTAGCGCTGAAAGCCCAGTGACGAAGGGCTAGCACGCAAGCGGACGCCAAATCAATCAACCATCGATAAGCGATAGTGATCGTTCGCCGCGTCCGCGATGTTCGAACCCGGGATATTCGCTTTGGCACGATCATCATCGCTCGATCACCTTTTCAGCAGACTTTCCACCACCTCGGGGCCGAGAACCTTTTCGAGGGCTTTCACCCCGTTCTTGGGCAGTCTCGATAGGCCGCTGACGATCCCCTCTTTCCACGCATCCCCTCGCTCCCATGCTTCTTCCCAAGCATCGGCCAGCTCGTCGCCATGGCGCGTCTCCACGAGGGCCTCGAAGAGCAAGGCGGCCTGCGACAGGTCCTTGTCCGCCTTCACACGTCCTAGCGTGTCCGTGAGCCTTCTGGACGACACGATCAGCTTGTGGACGGCATACCTCTCGGGAGCCGGGACGAGGACGTTCACGCCTTCGCGGAAGAGAAGCACCGTGCGAACGGGCTCGTAGATCAGGTAATCGAGGAAACGCAGGTTTTCCGCCGACGCGCCGCCGAGGGCAGGCATGGGAGACGGCTTGCCCGTGTATTCGTCCGATCCCCGGTTTCCCGTCAGGAACTCCACCCGGTAGCCCTTCGCATTCTGGAAGGCGACCACTTTGGCTTTGTCCGCCTGGTGCGGAACCGCTCGGAATTCTGGATCGACTGATTGAAGGATTTCGAGGATCGGCGGCAGGCTGTCTTGGACCCCAGCCGAGACCGCGAAATCCTGCGCGAAATCCGCGTCGCCTGTTTGCATTACAGCCGAGGGCAGCCGAACGCCGAGCATCCCCGCATAGGTGCTGAATGCCACCGACTCGATCAGGACGGCCCGCAGCCGGAACAATCCGGCGTCGGCGAGGGCCTTCGTGACGTCGCCCGCAACGGGATCGGGACCGGGGAGGCCAGCACGTCGCAGCGTGCTAACCATGCGCCTCCGCTCCCGGATGTTGTCCTTGATCTCCTTGTGGGCCTTCACCCGCTGCGTGATCGCCTCGTCGGAGTGTGGGCCGACATAGCTTCGCTTGTCCTTGCTCTCGGGGGTAGGGAGATCGAAATACCAGTAGTCGCGATCTTTGACGGTCACGGTCACGAACCATCCCTCCAAGGGGAAGTCCGCCGCGAATTGCGGATCGAGCGTCCGCTGCGTTAGCTCCGCGAACATCGTCCGGTAACTGATGTCGATCTCTCTAAACATTGACGTTTCCTTCTCGAGTGCGGCGGCCCTCTCGCCGGCAAGTTCGGTCATCAGCTCTTCGAAGCGCCGTTACCTTCTGCGAATGACATCGTCTTCGCTCATCTCACACACCGCCGTTATAAGTGTCTGCCAAGACCTTATAACTATGCTCGCTGTGTCAACGTTATAAGTCTCTGCCAAAAACTTATAACGGGTGGCTGCTACGAAAAATCCCGGAAAACCGGGGTTAAAGATGGTTGTCGTGTTCAATTAGTCCGATGGCTGATCGGCCCGCTCGTCGGCGTAGTCCAATGTCATCGGCAGCACAGCGTCGTTTGCCCGGAACCTTTCGATCAAGCGCCAGCTATTAGTGTCTGCCAAAACCTTATAACGGGGTGCGGGGAAGCTTGCGCGCGTAGCCGAAACCATCCATCGTGTCGCAATTGATGACCACACCGACGCTATCGCGATGGTCTGCTCTATTAGACGAGGCGGTGGAAGAGAAATGGCGTGAGGCCGCCGAGGCTTATTCTGCCGCGAAGGCGCGTGTCGGGGCGTTCGAGAAGGAAGTAGCTGTCCTGCAGCGGTTGACTGTAGCATTAGAGACTGCCCGGTCCGAAGCCCGCGAACTCTGTCTCAAGCCCGACATGGCAGAGCGGGGCCGCTTCTCAGACTGCTCTTCGACGACGTTTCCATCACCTTCGATGACAAGACGCTTCTGCCGCAGACTATCTTGCGCAACGGACAGGAGGAGGACGTCGATCGTCTGAGCGGTGGTATGCGTGAGCAGCTCTCTGTGGAGACACGGCTCGCCTTTGCGAGGCTTCTTGCGCGCGACGGACGACCGGCGCCGGTCATCCTTGACGACGCGCTCGTCTATTCGGATGACGATCGCATTGAGAAGATGTTTGGCGCACTCCATCGACAGTTGAGAGACCAGCAGATCATTGTTTTTCCTGTCGCCAACGGGCTTTCCAGAAGCTCGGGAGAAACATACTCCACATGTCAGAGTGGCAGCCGAGGCTTTGATCAGCAGCTCTGATTTATGGAATGAAATCAATGCTTCGTGGGCGAAGCGTTGTGTTACGCACTTCATGCAATTTTCTTATTAGCACTTTCTGGCCTCGGAGCACTTCTGGTTCGAGTCCTTTCAAGGCGAGGAGTTCGCCTCTCACCCTGCCTTTATAGTAGCCGCTTTACTCCTGGACACATAGACTGTCGCAGCGCCTCCGAAGACAGAAAATCATGATCGCAGCTTACATTGACGAATTCATCATGTTTTGCGCCGGCCTGTGGATGACAGCCGTTGGCTTTGAGTATCTGCCGCTATCAAAGAACCCGCGCAACAGATTGCCCGTAGTTCGCCACTTCAAGTGGATGGGTCCCCTGCTACTCGCGATCGCCATCATTCTGGCCGCCGCTGAACCAATGGCAGTCGACGCTTACTGACACAGACTCTGAATCACCGGCCATTACAAATAGCGACTGCGGGACATCAAGGGGCTGACGCTATAGTGCGTACGAAACTGAAGCGTCAGGTATTCGGCGCTTCCAACTCCGGTCACGCTCGCGATGTCGCCAGGTGCGAGGCGCGGTTGCGGGATAAGCGCGCGGACGATGGCGACGCGCTGAAGCTGGCCGCCGGACAATTCGTGGGGAAATTGGCCTTTCACTTCTTCAAGGGTCAAGCCGACCTGCATCAGGGCGGCATCCGCCATCCACTCCGCCTGCCGCCGGTCTGGACGATTTCCCGGCGCCGACAGATTGCGGGGCCGTCTCGAAGATAACGCTTCATTTTCTTCCGCCTGATCATGCCGGATACTTTTTCTGCGGCTTTGCAGACGATGCCGTTTGCCACCTGGTTACCAAAAAACCATAATTGCCTCACCTAGATCATACGTCGACAACAGGCATAAAGAATTGGATCAACGCTGAATGCGCATACCCAACGTTTTTCTCGGTGCATTTCTTGCAATCGTACAGTCCGCATATGCTGAAGTCGCCCCACCGCCTCTTTTGAAGCCGCTGACGCGACAGGCGCAAGCCGCCCAGTTAAGTGCGCAATTTCTTACGCGGTATAGCTACAGGCCCATTCCACTCGACGACACCTTGTCGGCCAGGGTCATGGATCGGTTCATCAAGTCACTTGATCCCGACCGTATGCTCTTCCTGCAAGCGGACATCGACAGGTTCATGTCTGACCGCAGCGCGTTAGACAATGCGATAGAACGGAAGGACTTGAAGATCCCATTTGCCATCTTCAACGCCTATGAACAGCGCGTTGTTGATCGCATGAACTACGCGCGCAACTTGCTTAAGCAGGACTTCGACTTCGGCGCACAGGAAAACTATTCCGTGCTGCGCGAAAAAGAGCCTTGGCCACAGTCGGAAGCGGAGAGCAATGAGCTTTGGCGCAAGCGCGTCAAAAGCGACTGGTTGCGGCTGAAGCTGGGCGGCAAACCCGACGCGGTTATTCGCGAAACGCTCGATAAACGTTATGAAAACACGCTCGAGCGCGCTTATAAGTTTAAAAGCGACGATGTTTTCCAGTCGTTCATGGACGCCTATTCAACGTCGATTGATCCACACACGGACTATTTCGGCGCGGCCGCTTCAGCCGACTTCAATGTCTCGATGAAGCTTTCGCTGTTTGGTATCGGTGCTGTGCTGCAGGAACGCGACGACTACACGACGATCCGTGAGCTCGTGCCTGGCGGGCCGGCGCAGCTGTCCGGCAGCCTCTCGGTCGGAGACCGCATTACCGGCGTTGGTCAAGGCAAGGATGGGGCGATCAAAGAAGTGGTGGGCACGCGCCTTGATGAAGTCGTGCAGATGATACGCGGGAAAAAAGGCTCCGTCGTGCGGTTGGACATCCTGCCGGCAGACGCTGGAGCAGATGGCACGCATCGCATTATCAGCCTGGTGCGCGATAAAATCAGTCTCGATAAGCAGGCTGCCAGGAAGGCTGTGCTGTCCGTGAAGGCGGGCGACGCCACGCGCAAAATCGGGATCATTACTTTGCCGGTATTCTATGAGGATTTTGAAGCCAAGCGCAAAGGAGACAAGGATTACAAAAGCGCAAGCCGCGACGTCGCCAAGCTTCTCGACGAACTGAAGCAGGAAAAGGTCGACAGTGTTCTCATTGACCTGCGCAACAATGGCGGCGGTTCATTGGACGAGGCGATTGATTTGACCGGTCTCTTCATCGGCAATGACCCGGTTGTTCAGCAACGCAGCAGCAACGGCAAGATCGAAGTCAAAAGCGCTGAGTTTGCAGCGCCTGTCTGGACAGGTCCGATGGGTGTCCTGATCAATCGCGGCTCGGCGTCGGCTTCGGAGATTTTTGCCGCGGCCATCCAAGACTACGGTCGAGGCGTGATCGTCGGCGAACCCAGTTTCGGGAAGGGCACCGTTCAAACCGTCATTGATCTTGACCAGACGGTTCGCAACAGCAAACCTGAATTCGGGGAGCTGAAAGTGACGATTGCCCAGTTTTTCCGGGTCAACGGCGAGACTACGCAGCTGCGCGGCGTGAAGCCTGATATCAGCTTGCCGGGCCTTTCCGATCCGACGAGCTTCGGCGAGACCAGTTATGACAATGCGCTGCCGTGGGCGCAGATCAAGCCCGCGAACTACGCTCCCGATGACACGGTCAAGACTTTGCTGCCGACATTGCAAAGCCGCCATGATGCGCGGGTTAAGGGTGATCCGGACTTCCAACGTCTGCTGCAAGACATTGCCGACCTCAAGGCGCAGCGCGAGAAAGGGGTTGTTTCCCTGAATGAAGCGGAACGTCGCAACGAAGCGACTGCTCGAAAAAATCGGTTCAAGGCTCGAGCGCAGGCAAGCGATGGCGAGGATCCTGGTGGAGATGATGGTCTGGAGGCAGATGAGCGTAGCCTGAGCGCTGCTATTGCCATCGAGAATGCCCGCAAGAAGGCAAAAGACGTCCTGCTGGACGAGGCCGTCGCCATTCTTGCAGACGAGACGGATTTGCAGGAACACGTCGTAGAGGCAGCCACAAAGCAATCGGGAGACGCGAACGGAAAATAAGTCGCACCGACCGGGGCAGCGGTATGGGAAGCTTCGCAATCGTATCTTCCGCAGCGGCATGATAGCAGAGGAAGTGCAGCGCGCGACGCCATGGCCTAATCTAATGCGCCGAAAAAGCAGGCAGGAATGCGTAACGACGATATCTTTACGACAGTTGTCATCATCCCATTTTGTCGGAATCGCCGTTGATCAGGCGTAAAGGCTGAAATAAATTAAATAAAAACAATGCGATGAGGACTGTCGTCGGGTTTGAATAATATCACCGTTATGTCGGAAACCCGCGTGAAGATCACACGCGCGAAATCGCCTTATCTCCCGCTTCGCGGGCGAAAGCCTTGAGATCAGTATCACCCAAATCGATCTGCAAAGAGATAAGACAGCATACTACCAATTATACAGTGATGCACCTCTTGGAACGCCGAGAGCAACAAACTTCCTCACATCAAGGAAGGCGCCAGATAGAATCAAATTTGACCGGCCGATCAGTGTCAGATTGCATTCTTATTCGCCGCTGCGATGAATCAAAATTCGTTCGGGTTCAGTCTCGCCCACAGATCAATTCCCGCGAGCCGCCTCAGGTAGCCTTCTAACGCTATTAGCGGTGGCCCAGCGACGCTGAGGACAGCGGTCCCCTCCCACGAAGTTTGTCGGATTAGGGTCGTCAATTTCCGAAGCGTGCTGTCTTATTTCTTTCCAGCCAGAGAATATCAAGTGAACCGTCGGAATAGTGAAGCGGTTGTGCATTTGCACAGCAACCTGGCCTGACTCCCACCTGATTCTGCTGCCGCGCTTCACCTTTATCGACAGGGCAGGGAAACTACCGTCGATCGGTGTTTTTACGTGAGCGGCACACACGAGCTCACGGCTTGGCGGTTGTATTGTTCACCGCGAATCCGAATGTCGTCGCGGGCAGCCTCCACAGCACAGGATTTTACGGCCGAAGCCGTACACCAGCTGATTGTCCTGCGGCCTTTCTAACAAAGATGGTTGGAAGGTTTCGCCGCTGGCGTGCCACCATAGCCGCAAGCAGAGAATGCCGGCCGTTTCGTCGCCATTCTTTCACACGTTTTGCAAGCATTATTTATTGACAGTTGCATCTTTAAGGCCCTGTTTTCAGTAGGTCGGAAGTTCGATTCCTTTCAAGGCGAGGAAGCTAACCCGGCATCGTCCTCCATGCCAGCTGCGGTTTGGGCTTATAGCTGCTTCGCGTCCCCTTCATAAGTCTTCGTTTATGCCGGCGAGCCGATCTACAAGTGTACCGGATTCCCCTGTGTAACCGCTCACATTCAACGTCACCATATCGTGCCCGGCCATCCGGGGATGTTCGGCAATGGCCTGTGTGAATGCCACGCCCTCCATGACTGAACGCTGTGCGGCTTCGTACAGAAGATGATGTGCGTGGTGACGGCCAATACGATCCGAGAGCTGCATCATGGCTGCTTCGGACACAATCAGGCCATTTGTGATCCCGGCGTTCTTGCTCATTGCCTCGACATGCACGTCCAGGCCATCGATCAGTCTGTCGAGTGTCGCTGCGATCGAAGCGCCGAGGATCCCGACTTCGGGGATTGCGACGTCGCTGACGTTCGAGGCTGAAGAGTCACCTTCGTCCATCCGCACCATCGAGCCGACTCCAAGGGGAAGGCGAGCCGACGTCATGCGGCAAAGGCTGATCAGCATTAGGGCTGTGGAGGGATTGCGTTTCTGCGCCATCGTCGAGCTACCCACC
>NZ_JABEPH010000164.1:0-12583 GCF_013004495.1 Rhizobium sp. SEMIA 4085 | reverse complement strand
GCCACCCGCAGCGCCTCGAAGGTACGGGTAATCAGTTCAGGGCGGCACTGAACCAGGACCTGCAGCGAAACGTCGTCCGCCACATTTCCTTCCTCGATGCACCAGCGCGCAAAGTCGAAGTCCGTTTGCGAGGCGGAGGGAAAGCCGATCTCGATTTCCTTGAAGCCCATGTCGAGCAGCAGCTGAAACATGCGAGCCTTGCGGTCATGGCCCATCGGGTCCACCAACGCCTGATTGCCGTCGCGAAGGTCGACAGAGCACCAGACCGGAGCCTTGCTGATCGTCTTCGTGGGCCAGGTGCGGTCGGGAATGTTCACCTGCGGGTACGGGCGGTATTTCACACCTGCGGATTGCATGCCTTTTGCGGGATTTTGCGTCTTCGCGTCCATTGTCTTCTTCCTCGTCCCGGCAATTTGCCCCGCGTCTTAGCCCATCGTGGCGGGCTTGGCGACAGCAAATGCGGACCTTGTTGGTCTATGTTGGAATTCAGGGAATTCGTCGCGAGGAGCGATAGGCCGGCGGGCTTTCGGCCGCCGGGCGCTCCTCAAAGGACCCGGCAACCGCGCGTAAGGCCGAGGAGAAGAAGCGACGTCAGGGCGCGCGTATTGTCACGCAGGGCAACGCGGCCGCGGACAATGGTGTCGGAAATCTTTGCGCCATTGGTCTTCATGCCTGCGCTTATAGCTGCCGAACAAAAAAACGGCAACCCCCCGCCTACTTTCTTGCCGCCTGAACGAAACGCGACAGCGCCAGCATCAACCCGCCGGCCACGAGCCCCCAGAACGCTCCGGAAATGCCGGCGAAGGAAACTCCCGATGCCGTCACCAGAAAGGCGATCGCCGCAGCCTCGCGCGATTCCGGCGCCTGAAAGGCGGCCATCGCCGATCCGGAGAAGGCGCCGACGAGGGCCAGCCCTGCGACTGCCTGAATCAGGATCGGCGGCGCCAAAGCCACAAAGGCTGTCACGACGCCGGCAAGCAGTCCGAACACCACATAGCCGGCGCCGGAGATCATCGCCGCCCAATAACGTCGCTGCGGATCTGCATGCGCGTCCTGCCCCGCACACATCGCAGCCGTGATCGCCGCCAGATTGACGGCATGGCCGCCGAAGGGCGCGGAAAGAACCGAAAAGAAGCCGGTGACGGCAAAGAGCGGCCCCGGCTTCGGATCATAAAGATTGACCTTCAGTACCGCGATGCCCGGAATGTTCTGCGATGCCATGGTGACGATGAAGAGCGGAAGCGCGACCGAAACGAGGCCCGCAAGATTGAACACCGGGCGGACGATCTCGATTGTCGGCACAAGCGACCGCCCGATCGAGGCCAGCGCTCCGTCCGGAATGTCGATGCCGAATGTCAGCACCAGCGCGAAGACGCCGAGGGCGGCGGGCACTGCCCAGAGCCGCCTGAAGGCGCCGACGACGATCCAGGCGAGAATGATGGGCAGCCCGAGTAGCGGATTAAAGGCGATCGCCTTTACCGGCGCGAAGCAGAGGCCGAGCAGCACGCCGGCAAGCATGGCATTGGCAAGTGGCGCCGGGATCGCGGCGACCGCGCGGCCAAGCGGCTTGAAGAGGCCGGCGACGACGATCAGCACCGCGCAGATCAAAAAGGCACCGACGGCGGCATCGAACCCACCCTCGATCGCGCCGGTGCTCGCAAGAAGTGCTGCGCCCGGCGTCGACCAGGCAATGCTGACGGGAAGCCGTGTTACCGCGCTCAGCACGATGCCGCAGATGCCCATCGAGATCGACAGCGCCATAAGCCCCGAGGCCGCCTGCCCATCCGTTGCGCCCACTGCCTGCAATCCTTGCAGCACGACGGCAAAGGAACTGGCAAAGCCGACAAAGGCTGTGAGGACGCCCATGAACAGGGCCTGGACGGAAAAGTCTTTGAGCATGGCGCGTCTCGGATGACTGGAAAAGTTGCATGGAGCCCCATTGAATGGAGTCGCGCAAGTCCAGATGCCCGCCTTATGGTTTTCTCAGCGAGAAGTTGCTCGTGAGGGAGATGTGGCGGCCGGCCGAGCCGGGCGATCCTTGAGTTCGGTGCAAACACCAGCTGCTTACCAAGAAAAAGGGGCAACGCTTGCCGCGCCGCCCCCTCATTCGAGCCTTCAGCCCGCCTCCTCCCCACCGGGGCGAAGAGAAATCAGATCTCGCTCTGCGACGTTACGATCCGCGAAACCAGGCCGTAAGCCTTGGCTTCCTCTGCCGAAAGCCAGTAGTCGCGGTCAGTGTCGGCGGCGATCTTCTCGATCGACTGGCCAGTGGCGGCCGCCATGATCTTGTTCAGACGCTCGTTCATCTTGATGATCTCGCGTGCCTGGATCTCGATGTCGGAGGCCATGCCGCGCGTGCCGCCGGACGGCTGGTGCAGCAGGAAGCGAGTGTTCGGCAGGCAAAGACGCCGTTCCTTCGGTACCGCGACGTAAATCAGTGCGCCGGCCGAGGCGACCCAGCCGGTGCCGATCATCCAGACCTTTGGCTTGATGAATTTGACCATGTCATGGATGGAATCGCCGGATTCGACGTGACCACCGGGCGAACTGACATAGATACGAATGTCCTCGTCGCTAGCTGCAGCAAGCGCAACGAGCTGCGAGCAGACCTTCTGGGCGATTTCCTGGTTGATCGGCCCGTAGATGAAGATCGAACGCGACTTGAAAAGATTCGCCTCCGTTTCCTTGCCGAGCGGCAGCTCCTTCGTCTTGTCGTCGTCTTGTTCTTCGTCGTTCATTCGAACCTCTCTTACTTCCAAATCGGGTTCCTCGCACATAGTGCGACTCAATGGGTAAAACAATGCGGTAAAAAGACAAGGCACGGAACGGGTGAAGATATTCTTATGACAAACCGGCGATATGCTCGCATTCTGCCTGGGAGCTCGAAAGCGGAGGCGAAAATGACATCGGAAATGCTGCGCGCGGCTGTCCGCAACAATGCGCTCTGGTGCAATTCCGTCTGTCAGGCACAAGGCGTGCCCGGCGAATTTTCCGCAACCCTGTGGCTTCACCGCCAGGGCACGCCGCCCTTTTATCCGGACGTCATAACGCTGACGGGTGCTGGCAGCGCGCGCGAGCAGGAGGAAGCGATAGCTGTGCTGATCCGCTCGCGAAAAGGCGGCTGGGGCGTCAAGGACAGCTACGCGGCGCTCACCCTTACTCCTCTCGGTTTCGAAATCTTGTTCGAGGCCGAATGGATCGGCATCGAGGCGGTTGAGATTCATGCGCCGAAAGAGCAGTCCCTGACATGGAAGCGGATCACAACGGCGGTTGAACTCGAGCTTTGGGGAAGAGCCTGGGGCGCCGGCGAACCGCCGCAGACAACGCCGATCTTCGCTGAACCTTTGCTGCGCAATGCGGATATCGCCTTTCTTGCCGCCTTCGAGAGCGAAGCGCTCTGCGGCGGCGGCATTCTCAATCGCCAGTCGCATGTGGTCGGCCACTCGAATGTCTTTGCCATCAAAAAGAGAGACCGCGCCATACGCGCCGGGCTGGTGCAGAAGGCGGCCGAGATTTTCCCCGGCATGCCGATCGTCGGCTACGAACACGGCGATGATTTGAGCGATGCGCTGGAGCTTGGCTTTACGTCGCTCGGCCCACTGCGCGTCTGGGGCAGTCCTGAGCGCCTTACCGAAATGTAACGCGCCGCGGCTTTGAAAAGCCGAAATCCGTTCCTACCTCATCCTCAGGCGGCCATGTCCGCACGAAAGACACAAGGAAACAGCTATGTCACCGGAAGAACGCCAACTGCTGGCCGGCCTCTTCGACAGGATCCGCACCGCCGCCGCGACACCGCGCGAGCGCGAAGCGGAGGCCTTCATCGAAAAGGGCGTACGCGAGCAGCCCTATACGACCTATTATCTGGCGCAGGCCGTCATCGTTCAGGAAAAGGGTCTTGAAGCGGCCGCCAACCACATCAAGGAACTGGAAGAGCGCATCCGCCAGCTCGAGGCCGGCGAAAGCCAACATCACCAGGCCGAACAGGGCGGCGGTTTTTTGAGCTCGATCTTCGGCACCGGCCAGGCGCAGCAGCCGGCACCGACCTCGGATCCCTGGGGCAATGCGCCGCGCCAGACCATCCATCAGGATCGCGGTTACGACGAACCCGTCCGCCCGATGCAACAGCAGCCGAGCGGCCCGTGGAACCCGCAACCCGGCGCGCCGTCGGCTGGCGGCAGCTTCCTTCGCGGCGCGCTCGGCACGGCTGCCGGCGTGGCAGGCGGCATGCTGCTTGCCAATTCGTTGAGCGGCATCTTCGGCAATCATATGTCGTCGCTCGGCTGGGGCTCGCCTTTTTCCGGCAGCAATCCAGGCAATGCCGGCGCCCCCGCCGAGGAGACCGTCAACAACAACTACTATGGCGATCAGAACCCTCAGGTTGCCGATGACAACAACAACAATGACATCCGGCAGGCCGACTACAGCAGCGACGACAACAATGATGACGACGTCGCTGGCGATCAGTCCGGCGACGACAGTTTCGATGTCTGATGATCGGCCTGAGCCTCAGCCGCGGCCGCGATAGGTCCCGACACCCTGGTCGGGCAGCCACACGCCTTCCGGCGGCTTGCCTGTCTGCCAGAAGACGTCGATCGGAATACCGCCGCGCGGATACCAATAGGCGCCGATCCGTAGCCACTTCGGATCGAGCAGTTCGACGATCCGCTTGGCGATATAGATCGAGCAATCCTCATGGAAGGCGCCGTGATTGCGGAAAGAATGCAGGAAGAGCTTCAGCGACTTCGACTCCACCAGCCATTCGTTCGGAATGTAATCGATAACGATATGGGCGAAATCCGGCTGGCCGGTCATCGGGCAGAGCGAGGTGAATTCCGGCGCGGTGAAGCGCACCACGTAGTCGGTGCCCGCATGGTTCGACGGCACCTTCTCCAGCACCGCCTCTTCCGGCGACTTTGCTGTTTCGGTCTCTTTTCCCAGCATCGACAGGCTGGAAACATCGGTTTTCGGCATTAGACGTCCTTTACGACTTTGACGCGGATTCCATGGGCCCTTTCGCCCTCCGGCTCGACGTGAATGGCGATGCTGGCGCCCGGATGCACCGCGCGGATGGCATCTTCAAGGCAGTCGCAGATATCGTGCGCCTGCCTTACCGGCATTGCGGCCGGAACCACAAGATGAAAATCGACGAAGGTGACAGACCCCGCCCGGCGGGTCTTCAGGTCGTGAACGCCGATCGAGCCCGCCGCATGCGTGGCGATCGCCTGCTTGATCGCCTCCTCTTCCTCCGGTTCCACCGCCTGGTCCATCAGCCCACCGATCGAATGCGAGATCACCTTCCAGCCCTGATAGAGGATGTTGACGGCAACCAGGATTGCAAGCACCGGGTCGAAGATCGGATAGCCGGTCGCGATCGCCAGAAGCAGGCCGATCAGCACGCCGACGGAGGTCACGACGTCCGACATGATATGCTGGCCGTCGGCGGCGAGCGCCGCCGAGCGGTGTTTCCGGCCAGTCCGGATCAGCAGCTGCGCCCAGACGGCGTTGATCACGCCCGCGGCGAAATTGATCGCGAGGCCGAGCGCAGGGGCGTCAAGCATGCGCGGCGCCGCCAGATGGCCGATCGCCTCCTTGACGATCAAAAGCGCGGCGACCACGATGAGCGCGCCTTCGGTCACCGCCGAGAGATACTCGGCCTTGTGGTGCCCGAACGGATGATCGTGATCAGCCGGCTTCTGCGCGTAGCGAATGACGAAATAGGCAATGAAGGCGGCAACGACATTGACGGTCGACTCAAGACCGTCCGAAAGCAGCGCGACGGAGCCGGTGACCCACCACGCTGCCATCTTCAGTCCCATGACACCAAGCGACAGCGGAATGCCCCAAAGCGCCAGCCGCCGAACCGCGAGATTGCCTTGTCCGTCCATATCGATCACCCTGCCAGCCTCGGTGCGGATGCGAATGAATTGCAGCATCTGGCCCATTCAAACGCAAAACCGCCCGCGCGAAAATCGCGCAGGCGGCCAATGCGGGGGATATGGGGGATTATCGGTATTTTGTCAAACTGGGAGGCCCGCGGTGTTGATTGACGAATATTGCATAACGCGTTATATAACTGGTGATTGATTGGGGAGATTTCCTGTGGTTGACGATGTCGTGCGAACCCTCGGTTTCCTGTGCATGGGCAGCCGTTTCCGCCGCATCGGGGAGCGTCTGCAGGCCGATACCCAGCAGATCATCGAAGAATACGGCATCGCCATACAGGCTGCCCAGTATCCCTTTCTCGCAGCACTCGATCGCGCCGGCCCCTTGACGATCGGCGAGCTTGCGCAGGCGGTCGGCATCACGCAGCCGGGCGCCACGCGGACAGTAAGCCAGTTGCTGGAATTGGGCTTGGTCGACATGCAGGCAGCACCTGACGACCAGCGGCGGCGGTTGATCTCGCTCTCCCGGAAGGGACAGGAACTCGTCGACTACTCGAAACAATCGGTGTGGCCGCGGATTTCGGCGGCAGTCGCCGATCTTTGTGGCGATCTGAACGGGCCGATCCTCGCGCAGCTCGCCGCCATCGAGGACCGTCTTGCCGAAGCTGCCCTCGTCCGCCGCGCCGCGAAGGAGGAAACGACATGAGACATATTCTCGACCGTCCGATCTGGAGCGCGCTCGACACCGCGCATGCGAGCCTCGCCGAAGGCAACGAGAGAGCCCGGCGATACCCGCCGTCCATCGTTCCTTTCGCAGCCTCGGCTGATGAGACGCCGGAAAGTCTCGAGGCATTGGAAAACCTCGCGGAAGCCGACGAAACGATGCTGCTTGTCGAAGCCGGCCCGATCGCCATTCCACGCGGGTTGGCTGCTGTTTCCGAGGCTTTAGCCGTCCAGATGATCGCCGAACGGCCGCATGAGAGGATCACGGATTCACGCATACAGCCGCTGAGCGAGGCCGACGCCGAGGAGATGCTGGCACTTGCGACCTTGACCAGGCCCGGTCCATTCACGCGGCGGGCGCAGAGCCTCGGCACCTTCTGGGGGATCAAGGCTGAAGGCAGGCTCATCGCCATGGCCGGCCAGCGGCTGCGGCAGACCGGCTTTGCGGAACTCAGCGGGCTTTGCACGCATCCGCAATTCCAGCGGCGCGGGCTTGGAACGTTGCTCTTTCGTTTTGTCGCCGGCGAGATCGCCGCCCGGGGCGAAACGGCGTATCTGCATGCCTATGCGAACAATACGCCGGCAATCGGCCTCTATGGGTCGCTCGGCTTCAGGCTGCGGTCCGACATGAACCTGCGCGTCGTCAAACGCCGAGCATAAACGGCCGATCCAACAGCGAAGCGGCCGAAGTGCGGGCGTTCGCTCAAGCCGCCTTCGTCTTCGCCCTGCGCGCCAGATGCGCCACCACGTTCTCGATCATCCGCATGCCGGCGTCGCCGCCGAGCGTCATGATTGATTCCGGGTGGAACTGGACGGCGGCGATCGGCTCCTTCGCATGCTCGATGCCCATGATCGTGCCATCCTCGCTTTCCGCCGTGATGATGAAATCGCGCGGCAGGGTCGAGGGATCGGCGAAGATCGAGTGATAGCGGCCGACCGTCACCTCTCTCGCGAGGCCCGAGAAGACGATACCCGGCTCCAGCACCCGGATGCGCGACGGCTTGCCGTGCATCGGCAGCGCCAGATGGCGCAACTCGCCGCCATAGGCTTCGGCGAGCGCCTGCAGGCCGAGGCAGACGCCGAAGATCGGCAGGTTGCGGGCGCGCGCCCTCTTGATCGTCGCCTTGCAATCGAAATCCTTCGGATTGCCAGGTCCCGGCGACAAGACGACGAGGTCCGGGTTCAGCCGGTCGAAAATCTCCTCAGGCACCGGCGTGCGCACGGTCGAAACCGTCGCTCCGGTCTGACGGAAGTAATTGGCCAGGGTGTGGACGAAGCTGTCTTCATGGTCGATCAAGAGGATGTTGACGCCCTTGCCGACGGCGGCAACGTCGCGCTGGATCTTGCCGGCGTTGCCGGTCTTGGCATCGCGGATGGCAGAAAGCATAGCGGAGGCCTTCAGTTCGGTTTCGGCTTCTTCTTCATGCGGGTCGGAATCGTTGAGAAGGGTCGCCCCTGCCCTGACTTCAGCGATGCCGTCCTTGATGCGCACGGTGCGCAACGTCAGCCCGGTGTTCATGTCACCGTTGAAGCCGACCATGCCGATCGCCCCACCATACCACGCGCGCGGGCTCTTCTCACGGCTTTCGATGAAGCGCATTGCCCAGAGCTTCGGCGCACCGGTGACGGTGACGGCCCAGGCATGCGACAGGAAGCCGTCGAAGGCATCCATGTCATCACGCAAACGCCCCTCGATATGGTCGACGGTGTGGATGAGGCGCGAATACATCTCGATCTGCCGGCGGCCGATGACCTTGACCGAACCCGGCTCGCAGACGCGGCTCTTGTCGTTGCGGTCGACGTCCGAGCACATCGTCAGCTCGGATTCGTCCTTCTTGGAGTTGAGCAGCTTCAGTATCTGTTCGCTGTCGGCGATCGGGTCATCGCCGCGCTTGATCGTGCCGGAGATCGGGCAGGTCTCGATGCGGCGGCCCGAAACGCGCACGAACATTTCCGGCGAGGCGCCGACCAGATATTCCTGGTTTCCGAGGTTGATGAAGAAAGAATAGGGCGACGGGTTGATCGCCTTCAATCGCTTGGAAATATCCGAAGGCTTGCTGTCGCAGCGCTCCATGAATTTCTGTCCCGGAACGACCTCGAAGAGATCGCCCTTGCGGAAGCTTTCCTTCGCCTTGACGACGAGTTCGGCATATTCGCCCGGCCGATGGTCGCTCTTCGGCGGAATGGCGTCCGTCTGCTTGAAGGGCTCGGGCGCGATTTCGCCCTTCTTGCCCTCGGTCGTCTGGCCGTCTTTGGCGAAATCATAGCGGTCGATCCAGGCCTTGGCGGAATAGTTGTCGACGACAAGGATTTCGTCCGGCAGGTAGAGCACCATGTCGCGCTGATCGGTAGGGCGCGTGAGCTTCAGGTTGATCGCATCGAACTGGAAGGCGAGATCGTAGCCGAAGGCGCCATATAGGCCGAGGCTGGCGTCCGCCTGCGAATAGAAGAGGTCGGTGACCGCGCGCAGAACGGTGAAGACTGTCGGCATCTTCGAGCGTTCTTCTTCGGTGAAAACGCGATCGGGCATCTTCACCTTGAGATCGAGGCGGCGCGCGGTGGCAGCACCAAGCTCCAGCTCGGCAACGGTCTTCAGCCGCTCCGTCACGAAGCCGAGCAGCACTTCGCCGCGCTCGTTATAAGCTTCGATCCAGAGGTCGCGCCCGAAAGAGGAGATGCCGAGCGGCGGATCGACGACGGCCGTGTCCCAGCGCGTGTAACGACCCGGATATTCGTAGTTGGAGGAAAAGACCGCGCCGCGACGCTCATCGAGCTTGTCGACATAGGAGACCACGGCATCGGCATAGGGGATCGCCCTGCGCTGCCGGGTAACGGTGACCCCGCCCCTCGTCTCGTAGATTTCCGCACCATCGTCCCTGAGGATCGCGCCCCTTTTTCCACTCCGTTATCGGGGCCCGGACGACACGCGGCCTTAAAGACAAAAAAAGCCGCCTCGAAGTCTCGGGCGGCTCACTCGTCGTCTTTGAACACGATTGGTCGAGGCCGCCTCAGCGAGCCCACCACCAAACAGCAATGTTCAACGACGTCTTCATGGGAGGATTGTTAGCGTGAGATGGGGGCAAGCGCAAGAGTGGTTTTAAGCGGGGTTGCTTTCGCCGGCTGGCACCAGTTGAAGCGAACCCGCTAAGTCGGACTACCAATCGAGCTGCTTGCTCAAAGTGATCTTGAACGTGCGCCCCTTGGCGTAATCGTTAGACGTGTTTTCCCGATAGTATTGATCGAAGAGATTGTTGACGCTGGCCTGGACCTGCCATCCCTGCATCTCACCGCTCTGCGGTCTCCAGGAGGCGAAGATATCCACGGTCGTCCAATCAGGCGCCGGCACGACGAGATGGTTGGGCGTGGAACCGGAGGAAGCAGCCGTTCCGCGGACGCTGTTCTGCGCCTCGAAGGCATGCGTTACGCGGGTGCCGTATTCGATGTCACGCTCGGGAAGCCGGCCGCCCAAGGTGAAGGCGATCTTGTGGGCCGGCACGGTCGGCAGCGGCTTGTTGTAGTTCACCCCATCGCTGCGATCCTGGCCCTGCGTGCCGGTATAGGCAAGCCTGGCGAAGGCGTAGTCCGATTCGTACGCCCCTTCGACCTCGACGCCATAGATGCGGGCCTTGCCGACATTGTAGAAATAGGAGGACGCGCCCGTGCCCGTCGTAGCGATGAGATTCTCCAGGTCATTGTAGAAGGCGGTCGTCTTGAAACTGATGTTGTCGCCCGCCTGGAATATGTCATCCCGTGTTGCTGTAAAGCCGACTTCATAGTTGTTGGACTTTTCCTTCTTGAGGTCCAGGCTTGTTCCCTTGCTCCAGGTGTAGAGCTCATCCAACGTCGGCAGACGTTCCGTGTGGGCAATCGATCCAAAAACGCCGAATTCGTCGGTGAGCTTGTAATGCGCGGCAAGCTTGGGCGAGAAAGCCTGATCGTTAACGTCGACGGCATTGCTGAAAGTCGCCGTGGAATCGCCGGGCTTTCTCCAGACGAAGTCGCCGCGAACGCCGCCGATGATGGTCAGCCGCTCGTCATAGACGAATTCGTTCTGCACGAAGAGTCCGACCTTGTTGTCCGTGCCCTCGGGATGTGTGGCGATCGCACCGGGCGTCGGGCTGGTCGCAAGCGGCGAATCCGCGGTGCGGTCCTGATGGCTCAGTTGGGTGCCGTAGGTTAGGTAGTTGACCCAGCTCTCGCCGGAGAACTCGGACGTATTCTGGAGTTTGGCCTGCCATGTCCGGTAGCCGTAATCGGCGTCGATGATGTTCGAGAAACCGCCGAGAGTTCCATCGCTCTGGTCGACCGAAGTATCAGAGAATGAGAGACTGGCCTTGAGGTCGAGCCACGGATTGTCGCTGACGGGATTTTCGTAGCTCAGTACCGCGGTATCATCGACTACATGGCGGTCGACAGTACCGAATGCGGCCTGTGTGCCGGTCTGTGCATAGTCCTGGTCGTTCGCATCGCTGTCCCAATGCTGATAGGACAAGCGCACCGTCTGCTCGTCGCCATCGCCGAAATGGAAGGTCCCTTTGGCAAGTCCTGACCACGACTGGAAGTCGGAGCCCGACAGGTCGGTGCCGTCTCCCAACTCGAATTGGCTGGACCCACGCTTGTTCAGCATGGCGAGGAATTCGGCGCCTTCGTTGAAGCGGTGCGCGAAAATAGACGAGCCGAGGTAGCCGTTGCCATTTGTTTCATAGCTGCTCTTGAGCCTGAGAGCATTGTCATAACCCTCCTGCAGAAAGTCGGAAGCATCCTTGGTGGTGAAGTTGATGACGCCGCCGAGGGCACCGGCGCCGTAAAGCGTTGAAGAGGCCGGCCCGCGCAGCACCTCCACGGACTTGTAGAGTTCAGGGTCCGAGAAGAACGATCCCATCCGGTACTGTTCGTAGAATTTCTGGGCTCCGTCCACATTCACCACGATGCGCGAGCCGTCGGCGGAATCCTCGGTGGAGCCGATGCCGCGGATATTGAACGCCTCGCCGAAGACACGGTCGCTGCCGGCAATGGAGACGCCAGGCACATCCTTGAAGATATCGCCGATCGTTTCAGCCTGGAGGTCATCGATATCCTTTTGGTCGAGAACGGTAACGGCCTGCGGCGTATCGATGGCGATCTTGCGCTGCCCCGCACCGACGACGATCTTTTTAAGCGGCGTTACGCGATCCGTCTTTTGGGAAGCCGCCTCCTCTTCCTGGCTTTGCGAATACGCCGGGAACCCAGCGCCAAAGACGAACAGAGCAGTGCAAGCCAAAAGAATGGCGCGCGAATTGCGAACAATCATTAAACCAACCCTCTAGGATGAATAGCTACCGGGCTGGCTGGTCGGTGCGCGTCAGGCGCTCGAGGGGCTGGCTAGGCTTTTCGGATTTGCGGCGGGACCCAACATTCCGCCTACTTTCTGCCGCATAAAAAACATGAGTTTAGTTGTCAATATTAACGCTCGATTTATCTTGAATTAAACTATCAAGTTTTAAGGATGTCCCATGACGTTGCGAAATTGCAACGAAATCCGCCCTCGTGCGTTGCCCCTTTTCCATCGGCAGACATGGACGGTTGAAGCTTGAAGAACATCGCAATTGCAGCGGTCACCGCAACCCTGATTATCCTCACTGGCGCAAGCCTCCCAGACAAAGGTCCCATCCCGCACAAAAAGCCGCAGATTGCCGGCGAAGCCGAAACACCAGCAGAAACGGCGCCAACCCCCGAACCGAGGCCATCAACCGTTAACGATGCACAGAGCACGCCCGCCCCTCAAAACGAGACGCCTTCGGAGGCGGCAAAGCCGCAGGACAAGAAGCCGGAGAAGTTCGGCCCGCCGGCGCCCGGCACGTTGGAAGCTCAGAACCTGACCATCGAAGCGGAAAGCGACGCCGATCACTCGGAATGCGTGAGGCAATTGCAGGCGCTTGGCGCCGGCTTCACGGATATACCGCGAATCGAGAACGGCCACGGCTGGGGCCGCGACAAGC
>NZ_JABEPH010000163.1:0-12625 GCF_013004495.1 Rhizobium sp. SEMIA 4085 | reverse complement strand
CTGCAGCATATCGGCCATTCCGTCCATGAGCGCTGCAATCTCAATCGTCTTGACTGCCAGTTCCTGGCGCCGGGAAAAGGCGAGCATGCGCTGCGTCAGGGCAGCGCCGCGCTGCGCACCCTGGATGGCATTTTCGACGAGGGGCATCAGCTCCGGCTGTTCAGGTATCCGCTTCTTCAAAATCTCCAGGCTGCCGAGAACGGCCATCAGAAGATTGTTGAAGTCGTGGGCAATGCCGCCGGTGAGCTGGCCGATCGCCTCCATCTTCTGCGCCTGGAAGAGCTCTTCGCGTGCCTGGTCGAGCGCACGCTGGATTTCGCGCTTCTCGGTCATGTCGCGGGTGATCTTCGCAAAACCAATTACTTCGCCGCAATCGTCCGTGATAGCGTCAAGGACCACGTTCGCCCAAAAGCGGCTGCCGTCCTTGCGCACGCGCCAGGCCTCCTTTTCGAAGCGGCCGTCGCAGCGGGCAATTTCAAGCGCACGTTCCGGCTCACCGGCAGCACGGTCCTCCTCGGTGTAGAAATTCGAGAAGTGCCTGCCCATGATCTCTTCCTGTGAATATCCTTTGAGGCGCTGAGCACCGACGTTCCACGTGGCGACGTGACCCTGCGGACTCAGCATATAGATTGCGTAGTCGGTGATGGCATCGACAAGTAACCGCAAGCGGCCCTCGCCAGTGAGAGACGCACCAAATCGATCCATCACTTCCATAAGCCCCCCGTTGGAAACACTAGTTTCCTAAACCGAAGGAGCCGCGAAATGGTTCCCACAAATGTCCGAATAATTTCAAACAGCTCTGCTTCGAGGATAGAACTGCTCTGCGACCTGCTGCGCAGCCGCGTAGGCCTGGGTAACGATTTCAGGGACCAGATCGATATCCGGCAGACTGCCAAGACCGAGCGGACCGACGGCGAAGAGGCCATCCACCGTCGATCCGTCCTCCAGGCAGAGGTCGCCGCGCTGATCGACGGCAAGCCCCAGCGAAAGCTCATCGGGCACGGCAAGGCCGGAGCCGATCAGGCTCTGCATCAAAGGCATCGCCAGATCAGGTGCCTTGCAGCGGCAGTCGAAAACACGCTCCGCATAGATGACTTCCTCGATATTTGATCCGGCCGGCGTGAAGAAGATGCCGCTGAGCCCCCGGCGGCCGGCCGTGCCTCGACGAAGGATAGTATTGCCTTCGGCAAGCTCGCGTTTCAGGCGCAGATGCATCGCTTCCGGCAGGCGGTTGCGGTGGCTGTCGTAGATGGCGCGCAGATGCCGGTTGAACTGGCGTTTCTGATCGGCCGGCAGCGAACGCCAGAGAGAGCGGGCATGTCTGCGCAGACCGTTCATCACCGATTGCCAGCTACGGCCCTCTTCTTCTGCCTCACGGCAGGCAGTGCGGATGAAGCGGACGATCTCGGGCAGCTTTTGCGGCAACGCCTCGGCCGGGAAAAGTGGATCGGCGGAATTCGGTGTATGGCTCTGCGGCAGGAAACCATGCTTCGAGACAATCGTGATCTGGCCAGGGTAACCGCTATCGCGCAGTTGCAGCAACTGGTCGACCACGCGGATGCCGCTTCCAAGGAGAACAGCATGCGGCCGGGCGACGAGACGCTGGGCCCGCACCGGCGACCGATCCTCCGCCTCCGGCTCGGGATCGGAAAGCCCGTAGCCAGTGGCCAGGACGACGGTTTAGAAGAGCGGATTGGCTGGATGGGCGCTTTCGAGCAGAAAGCGGTTTGCATGGCTTCTGCGGATTGCGACGACCGGCTCGTGACAGACCTGTACGGTGATATCCTTGCGGGCTGCGAGCGCTTCTGAAAAGCGCTGATAGACGTAGTCGCTGAAAAGAGCCTTTGGAACGAAAATCTGGCGGAAACCCGGGATCGCGGCACGCACGGCAGCCCGGAATTCCGCGTTGCTACAGAGCCAGTCGTTGAAATCGTCGGCATCGCCGAGCGAGACCGAAAGGTCGCGAACGCGGGTATTGAGGATCGTCGAAGCGCGCACCGACGACAGCGCCTGGCCCCCGCTGACCGAGGAATTTGGATCGAAAAGCTGAAGATGGAACGGCGTCCGCACCGTTTTCATCAAGGCGATTGCGCTCATCATGCCTGAAAAACCCCGGCCGACGATTGCGATACGGGGGACAGCCGAAACCCGTGCCGTCGTCTTGGACTTCGAAGCAAAAAGGCCCTGAACCGTCATCTCAACTCCCTTGCGGGATCAGCCCGCATCGTGTCTCGATCAAGGTTTTCAACGCGGGACTACACGCGCCCGCGTTGGTAAGGTTCATGCGGCCGTCTGGAACGCTTGCCGCTCATCGAAGCGTTGCGCTTCGCCGGAAACGAGGGAACATTGCCGCGTCATAGTCTATCAAACTAGTCGTGTATGAAAGCCCTAAAATGGGAAAGTGGCAAGCGTTTTGTTCGGCATGACTGTCGACAAGGCAGCCACAGCGCTGAAACAAAAGGGAGATTTGTCCTTCCCACCGCGCCTTATGCAAGATACCTGTTCGCGCCACGCGGCTATTTCACAACGCGGTCGATCAGGAAATTGAAGAAATCGCTGTAGCGCGCCGGAATACGCTCTGCCCCCTCGAGAAAGGTCACGGCATGGCCGTTCCTTTCGGCGGTCTTTTGAAATTCTGCGCCAAACTTTGGGCTGTGGACGAGCGCCATGTGATCGCTCGACTGATCCTGCAGCCCCCCCGAATAGAGAAGCACGATCGGCGGCGAGTTTGCGCGAACCAGATAGGAGGGGGACAGCGTCGAGATGTAATTCAGGAATTTATCCCTTTGCGCCAGAAAGGATTGGAAATCCGCTTCGGGAAGGCCAAAGGCATGGCCTCCGTAATTGATGGATGGACCGACCCAATCGCGCATCTCAAAGGGATCGATCGTGGTTTGCGCATCGATGCCGCCAACCGCCTTGATCGCCTGCAGCGAACCGTCCTCATTGATCGACAATGCCAGCCAGAGCGCATTGAAGCCGCCTGCCGAAGCGCCGTAAATGGCAAGCCGTGTATTATCAATGCCAAGGCTCCCGCCATTCTTCAGCAGATATCCGTAGGCCGATTTGGTATCCTCAAGCGCGGCAAGCACGGGCGGGAATATCCGGTCGCGTTTTGCCTCGACCAGATTGCGATAGTTGATTGCAACGACCGCAACGCCCTTCGACAGCATATAGTCCCTGGCATTGGCCGCGAGATACTGCTTGTCACCATTCCACCATCCGCCGCCATGGACATAGATGATCGCCGGAAACGGACCGGCACCGGGCGGTTTATAGATGTCCATCCTGTTGCGGGCGTCGCTTCCGTAGGCGATGTCCTTGAAGGCAGGACCGTCCCTATCGGTTGAGGCCAGAAGCTCGCAAGTTCCGGCCGCAAGTAAGAAAAACGCGAGTCCGGCTATAGCCAGCATCGCCGTGATACGCCTCGATAATCCGTAACCCATGCTGCAACCTCTCGCCATCCGCCACGTGTTCCAAGATAAAAAGTTTACAATCCACGCGCAATATGGGTGGACAACGGAATTATATTAATAGTAATACGCTACAGAAACAAATACTAGAAACTTATCCGGGACATATACTCCTTTTGGATGAGATTATGCCTGAACAAAAACCTGCAACACATTATTACGTGGTAGATATAGTCAGAATTTATGCTGCTGCATTGGTTCTGCTGTTCCACTTTTCAAGCTTCCAGCTTCCGCAAACGAGCGGGCCGGTGTTCGCCTTCCTTTGGCCATTCGATGGGGTTGGCAGCATTGGCGTCGAGATTTTTTTCGTGATTTCCGGCCTCGTGATCTCCATGAGCGCAGAAGGCGCCAGCGGCATGCACGGCGCTCTCCGTTTCATTCACCTGCGCGCTCTTCGAATCCTGCCGGCTTTGTGGATCTCCAGCGTGATCGGCTTTGCGGCCTTGTCGCTGGCGGGCCAGGACATTACGTCTCTCATCCCTCCCCTCATCCGTTCCTCGGTCCTTTCGCCGGTCGGGCCTTATATCGATGGCGTCGTATGGTCGCTGGTGGTCGAGGCTGCGTTCTACCTGACAGTCGGGATCACGATCGTCTTTGCGCCGCGTCTTTCATTGGAAAACCTGGCGAAGATCATCTGCGCCGTAAGCTCGGTCTATCTCGTGGTATGGTCTGCGGCCTTTCTATTCGACAAGGAGCTGTTTGCGACGCTTTCGCGTTTCCCTTCGAAGGTCTTTCTCATGCGCTACGGGGTTTTCTTCGCGCTGGGCATGTTGCTGTGGGCTCACCTGCGCGGCCATCGCTCCAAAATCGCGATCGGCGCCCTGCTGCCAGCAGGTTTGATGTGCATTGTCGAGATATTCGTCGGCAGGGATCTCTTATGGGGCATCGGCACCGGGGCCTGTTTGGTCTGGCTGACGGCCACAGCCTTTATGGTTTTTTGCATCATCCATGCCGACGCATTCGAAACCGGGTTCACCCATCGGCAGCGGACAACATTCCGATATCTCGGCAGCCTGAGCTACGCACTCTACCTTAATCATTACACGTTCGGCGGTTTGATCGTCCAATCGCTGGCGACAGTGCTGCCGCCAGTCTCGCGGGTGTCTGTCGGTTTGCTGTTTTGCGCTTCGGTTTGCGCCGTTGTTTTGATGTCCTGTTTCGTCACGTCCGCAGAAAGGATCGTGCAGAAACCTCTAAGGCTGCAGCGTTCACCGCAATTGGGACCGAGCTGAGGGAGCGGTTGTGGTCGTCTCACTCACGAGAAAATAACCAACTGGTGAATTCTTTACTTGAACGCTCAGGTAGAATCGGCAAAACTAAGCGCGCTAATCAATCCCTCCATGGAATTGCCGTCTTTTCGGGCCAGCGTCCGAACCATACATCTATTTGGAATCAATACCGTGAGCAGCGATGCGTCGATACGCGCGACGAAGCCCTCAGCTTCGCTTGCGCTTGTGAATGCGGCAGGCTGGGGCAAGGGCCTCTATACGCTGGTCCGCATCACCGTCATGGCTTTTCGTCACCCTTGGCAAGCGGGTTTCGCCATCGGCGCAACCCTCATAGCATCCGCGTTCCAGCTTCTGATTCCGCGCCTGCTCGGCCAAGCGGTCGACCATACGCAGGTTGCATTGACCGGCGGAGCGGCCGGTCAACTGGCGCAGGAGGCGCTGCTGACGACGGCGCTGCTTTTACTCGGTGCCAGCGTGCTGCGCGGCGTCTCCACAATGGTTCAGAACTATTTCAGCGAAAGCGTCGGCCACCACATGGGCTACGAGCTGCGGCTTGCCTGTTACGAGAAGATCCAGCGGCTCTCCTTCAGCTTTCACGACACGGTTCATTCGGGCGATCTGATCACTATCGGACTGCTCGATCTCGAAGGCGTGCGAATGTATTTTTCGACAGCGCTTGTGCGTGTCTTCCTGCTTTCTACGCTGATCGGGATCGGCGCGTACATGCTGATTTCGACCGATGTGGTTCTTGGCCTCCTGGCGCTGAGTTTCGTGCCGTTCGTCGGCTGGCGTTCCTCAGTGACGCAGCTGCGGCTGCGTGCCACTTGGCTCGACCTGCAGGAGCGGCTTTCGGTGCTGACCCGTATCATGGAGGAGAATCTCGGCGGCATCCGCGTCGTCCGTGCCTTCGCTGCGCAAGACCATGAGCTTTCCAAATTCGAAAAGGCATCGAAGAATGCGCTGACGCTTGCGCACCAGCGTGTCGGTATCCGTGTTGCAAATACCAGCGCCATGACCTTTTCCTTCTTCGCTGCGATGGGCCTCGTGCTCTGGGTCGGCGGAGAAAAGGTAATGGCAGGCGACATCACCGTCGGCACGCTCGCCTCGTTCTTGACGTTCATGACCATCTTGCAAATGCCGGTGCGTCAACTCGGCCTGATGGTCAACGCCTTTGCCCGGGCATCGACATGCGGCACGCGCCTCTTCAATCTGCTCGACATGGAGATCGCCATACGCAATATCCCGGATGCAAAGGAATTGAAGGTGTCAGAAGGCACGCTTCGTTTCGAGAATGTCGCCTTCGCTTATCCAAGCTCGGACCTGCAGCAGGTGCTTCACGGCGTTTCGTTCGAAGCGCGGCGCGGTGAAACGGTTGGCATCGTCGGCCCGCCGGGCAGCGGCAAATCGACGATCGCCCATTTGATCCCGCGTTTTTATGACGTGACGAAGGGAAGGATCACGATCGACGGGCAGGATATCCGCAAGGTGACACTGCAATCGCTCCGCCGCGCAGTCGCCGTCGTGCAGCAGGATTCCTTCCTGTTCACGACAACCATCGAAAACAATATCGCCTATGGCGACCCGTGGGCCAAGGAGCCGCGGATCGAGCGCGCGAGCGAAAGCGCGCAGCTGCACAACTATGTCCTCGGCCTGCCGACAGGCTACGGCACGGTGGTCGGCGAACGCGGCGTTTCGCTGTCCGGCGGCCAGCGCCAGCGTCTTTCGATCGCGCGCGCGCTGATGCTGAGGCCGGCGGTGATGGTATTCGACGACTCGACGGCGGCGATCGACGCTGTCACCGAACAGCGCATCCGCGCCGCCATGCGCAAATACGCCGCCGAACGCGTGACGATCATCGTCGCCCACCGGCTGAGTTCGCTGATGCATGCCGACCAGATCCTCTTCATCGAGGACGGCCGCATCGTCGAGCGCGGCACGCATGAGGAGTTGCTGGCCGCCGGCGGCCGGTACAAGGCACTTTACGACTTGCAGGTACGGCCGGGCGACGACGCCTTGAGCGCGTAAGAAACCGGCGCAGGGAGGACTTCATGGCCGAGGAACTGGAAACCGAACGTTCCGACGTTCGCGAGGACGGACGCCGTCCGCCGCGGGCGGTGGTCGGCTCGCACCGCGTCGAAGAAGAAATGTTCGGAAAGGCCTTCGACGGCAACATCGTCAAGCGCATCTGGGCTTTTGTCGAGCCATACCGCACGCAAGTCATGTGGTCGGTCGTAGCCGTGCTCACCTTCACGGCGATGCAGCTGTTGATTCCCCTGATCATCCGCTACGCGATCGACCACGGCATGCAGCCGGGCGGGGATCGCTCCGCCCTCCTCTATTCGATCATCGCATTTCTAATTGCGATCCTGATCAATTATGGGGCAAGCTACGCCCAGGAGACGCTGGTTGGCAACGTCGCCGAGGAGGTGCTCTTCGACATCCGCAAGGCAATGTTCTCCCATCTCCAGCGGGTCTCGCTTTCCTTCATGGACAAGACGGAGGTCGGACGGCTGATGTCGCGTCTTCAAGGCGATGTCAACTCCATGCAGGAGTTTCTCGAGACGTCAGTGCTTTCCGTCGGTGATATCACCCTGCTCTTCGGCATCGTTTTCGTGATGCTCTATCTCGACTTCAAGCTCGGGCTGCTGACACTCTCTGCCTTGCCTATCCTGTTCCTCGTCCGTCTCTTCTGGCTGCCGCTGGCGCGCAGATCCTTCATGGCGGCGCACGAGACGAACTCGATTGCGGCCGGTGCGCTTGCCGAGGCAATCCATGGCGTCCGCGCCGTGCAAAGCATGGATCGCCAGGGCGTCAATTTCACGCTCTATGACGACAAGGCGCACGCGAACCTCAAGACGCATCTGACGGCAGCCCGCTATGCACAGGTGATGGTACCGATCGTTGATTCCTTGACCGGCGTGGCAATGGCGCTCGTTATCGTCGTCGGCGGGGCGCGCGTCCTGAACCAGGCTCTCGATGTGGGGGTGCTCGTTGCCTTCCTCTTCTACATCCAGCGTTTCTTCGATCCGATCCGCTCGCTGACGCTGCAATATTCCGTCATGCAGCGCGCCATGGCTTCGGGCCAGAGATTGACGGAGGTTCTCGATGTCCCGGTGGAGATCAAGGATGCGCTAAACGCCGTGGCGCTTTCGAAAGACATGGACGGTTCAGTCGAGTTCCGCGACGTCGTCTTCGGCTACAATCCGAAGCACCCGGTGCTGAAGCAGGTGAGTTTCAAGGTGAACCCCGGCGAAACAGTCGCCCTCGTCGGCCCGACCGGCTCCGGCAAATCGAGCTGTATGTCGCTGATCCACCGGTTTTACGATGTGCAGCAGGGCCAGGTTTTGGTCGCAGGGCATGATGTACGCCAGCTGACGCAGGACTCACTCGGCGATCAGATCGCCATGGTATTGCAGGAACCTTTCCTTTTCACCGGTACCGTCTTCGAAAACATTCGCTATCACAAGACAGAGGCGACGCGCGAACAGGTGATCGAAGCGGCCAAGGCCGTGGGTGCCCACGACTTCATCATGCGCCTGCCCGAAGGTTACGACAGCGTGCTCGGCGAGCGCGGCGGCAATCTGTCGCTCGGCCAGCGGCAGCTGCTCAGTTTCGCTCGCGCGCTCGTTGCCGATGCAAAGATCCTGGTGCTCGATGAAGCGACGGCGAATATCGACAGCTACACGGAGATGCTGATCCAGAAGGCGCTGGTCAAGCTTCTCGAAAACCGCACCGGCCTCGTCATCGCCCACCGGCTGGCGACGATCCGGGAGGCCGACCGTATCATCGTCCTGCAAAATGGAGAGATCATCGAAAGCGGCAATCACCGGCAGCTGATGACGAACGGCAAACTCTATTCGCGGCTCTACAATCTGAACTATGCCTCCTTCGACGATATTCCGGAGGAGGTTTTGGAAGAGACGGCCCTCAGCAGTCCGACGACGTGACCGCAACTGTCTAACGACGACGCTCCTCGGCAGCTCCCGTGTCATATGGTCCGCTTTGAGCGGCGATGATCAGGGTGGGCAGGCTGGCGGCCGAGTTGCGTGCGTGGTCGATGACCTCTTGCAGATTGGCGGCATGCCGGAAGGATGGCTCCTGTCCGACGCCAGTCCTCACGGCCTCGGCGAAGCGCTCGAAGTTCGTTGCAACGGGTTCAACCTGCACGCGCCGCCAGATCGCCTCGTCGGCATCCGCGCCGGCGCAGATTCTAAGCGTCGCGCCGTTCGGCGTGTCAGTGACTTCGATTGCCCCCCTGTCGCCGTGGACCCGCAGCCGCAGTTCGTTCAGGTGTCCGGTCGCCCAGCGGCTGGCATGGATGACGCCCAGAGCGCCATTTTTCAGCTCGGCCATCATCACAAAGCTGTCGTTGGCGTCGAGTTCATATTCGCCAATCCTGTTACCCGGGGCCTTTTCGAAGGTCTTCAGTTGCGCAGCCGCGGTCTTGATATCGCTTCCGGCCCCGTAGACCACGAAATCGAGGATATGAATGCCAATGTCACCGAGAACGCCGTTCGACCCATGCTTGCTCGACAGGCGCCAGAGCCATTGGGGCTGCGTCGTCCAGTCGCCCCAGGCCTTCGACACGAGCCAGCTCTGAAGGTAGGAAGCCTCGAAGTGCCGGATTTGACCGATATCGCCGTTCAGCACCATTTGCCGAGCCTTCTGCAGCGGAGCAACATTGCGATAGGTGAGGTTCACCATCGTCATCTGCTTCGACCTCTCGGCGGCGTCGGCCATTTCTGCAGCCTGGGCGAAATTCTCAGCCAGCGGCTTTTCGCAGAAGACGTGTTTGCCGGCTGCAAGCAGGGCCAAGGTCGTGGCATAGTGCACGCGGTCCGGCGTGACATTGGTCGCTGCGTCGAATTCGCCCCAGGAAAGTGCATCCTCCAGTGAATTGAAGGTGAGCGGAATATTGTGCCGGGCGGCAAAGGCGCGCAGGCGCACATCATCACTATCGACCGCCGCGACGATCTCCACGCCGGCGATCTCCGAGAAACTCGTGGCATGGGTGTTCGCCCACCAGCCAGTGCCAAGTATGATCAGCTTCATTATGCCTCCTTATGCTTGGACCCGACCAGACGCGCACGTTGGCATTTGCGCCCGGCCCTCAGTCATGCTTCATCAAGGCGGGACTTCAACATCCAGCCATACGGCCTTTGGACAGGCCGCATGGGGCTTCGTGCGGCAAGCGCCTATACCGCGATCGGCAGCACCTCCACGTTGCCGGCGCCTTCCGGTCCGGGCGTCATGCCGACCTCCTCCGACAGCAGATTGAGCTCACGGCGCTCCTTTTCCGAGACGATCGCGAGATCGATGACCTTCTGCAGGTTAGCGGCATGACGGAAGTTCGGATCAAGCTGCTTGCCGGTCGCGACCGCTTCGACGAAACGCTGATAGTTGGTCGGCACCGGCGCAACATCGATATCGGCCCAGGTCGCCGTCTCGATGTTCTCATCAAAGCAGCCGCGCAGCTGCGAGCCGTTCGGCCGGTGAATGATCTCGAGGCTGCCCCGTTCACCGTAGATGCGAAGCTTCAGCTCATTGAGATGACCCGTGGCCCAGCGGGTCGCGTGAATGACGCCGAGCGCACCATTGGCGAAGTCGACAGACATCGTGAAACTGTCGTTGGCATCGAGCAGATACTCGCCGATCTGGCCACCTGGCGCCTTGTTGAAGGTCTTGAGCCGCGCAAAGACGTGGTCGATATCGGTTGCCGCGCCATAGGCGGCGAAGTCGAGGATATGGATGCCGACATCGCCAAGCACACCGTTCGAGCCGTGACCGGTCGAAAGCCGCCAGAGCCAGCGCGATTCCGTGCGCCAATCCCCCCAGGCCCGCGACACCAGCCAGCTCTGCAGATAGGATGCTTCAACATGCTTGATCGTACCGAGCTCACCGGCGAGCACCATCTCGCGAGCCCTCTGCAGCGGCGCGACGTTGCGATAGGTGAGGTTGACCATATTGATCACTCCGGCGGTTTCCGCCGCAGTCGTCATCTCCAGAGCGTCAGCGTAGTTTTCGGCCAGCGGCTTTTCGCAGAAGACGTGCTTGCCGGCGGCAATCAGCGCCATAGTCGTCGGATGATGGATTCGGTCTGGGGTTACATTGGTTGCGGCATCGAAATCTCCCCAGGCAATTGCTTCCTCAATCGCGAGGAAACGTTTCTCAATGCCGAAATGATCGGAAAATTCGGCAAGGCGTGACGGATCAGTGTCGACAGCGCCGACGACCTCGACGCCTTCGATCAATTTGAAATGACTGACCTGGCTCTTCGCCATCGAGCCTGTACCAAGAACAAGAAGTCTCATCCTTGCCCCCTCAGCGGTAACCGGCTTCGCCGGCCTGGTGCAATTTCGGGCCGCGCTCCACGATCGGTTCGTGCGCCTTCTCCACCGGAACGTTCGGGGCATCGGTGATGGTCTTGAGGTCGCCTTGAGGGTTATGAGCCCATTTGACAGCGTTGATCAGCACCTTGCGGATATTGGGGTCGTGATAGGTCGGATAGGTCTCGTGACCGGGGCGGAAATAGAAGATGTTGCCCGCCCCACGCCGCCAGGTCATCCCGGACCGGAACACCTCACCGCCCTGGAACCAGGAGATGAACACTGTTTCCAGCGGCTCGGGAACCGAAAACTGTTCGCCATACATCTCCTCGTTTTCAAGGACGAAGTTCTCCTCAAGGCCGGCAGCGATCGGATGACGCGGATTGATGGTCCACAACCGCTCGCGTTCGCCTGCCTCGCGCCATTTCAGCGCGCAGGGTGTTCCCATCAGCCGCTTGAAGATCTTCGAAAAATGGCCGGAATGAAGCACCAGCAGGCCCATGCCTTCCCAGACCCGCTTGGCGACGCGTTCGACCACTTCGTCGGAGACTGCGCCATGATCCTTGTGGCCCCACCAGGTGAGGACGTCGGTTTCGGCAAGCCGCCCTTGCGACAGGCCATGCTCCGGCTCCTGCAGCGTCGCGGTCGTCGCCCTGATTGCCGGGTCGCTGTTCAGCGCAGCGGCAATCGTGGTGTGCATGCCTTCGGGATAAATTTCCCTGACGACGGCATTGGTGTTCTCATGGATGTTTTCACCCCAGACAATGGTGCGAATAGGCACGATCGTTACTCCTTGCGATGTGAAGAGGACCGAGCCTGGGAGGTGGATCGATCCTTGGTGGATAGTCAGGCAGCGCGCATGGATGCTTTTGCAAGCGCGCGGCCAGATTGGTCAAAACTGTGTATGTGGCCGGCAACTGGCGCAACGCCGAGCTTCTGGCCCGGCTCATGGCCGGAAACGCCGGTCTCACGCACGATCAGCGGCTCATCTGCACCGATGTCCAGATAGACAAAGCTGTCGGAGCCGAGGATCTCCGAATGAATGACGGTTCCGTTCCAGACTGCCGCTTGCGACGTGATCCGGATATGCTCTGCACGCACGCCGATCGTATGGGTATTATAGGGCTGCGCCAGTCCGCCTGACAGGAAATTCATCTTCGGCGAGCCAATGAAGCCGGCAACGAAGATTGAATTCGGGCTCTCGTAAAGCTCAAGCGGCGTGCCGATCTGCTCGACAACGCCGTCCCTCAGGACGCAGATACGGTCGGCAAGCGTCATGGCCTCAACCTGATCGTGCGTCACATAGATCATCGTCGTATTGTGCATGCTGCGGTGCAGCTTGGCGATCTCCAGCCTTGTCGCCACGCGCAATGCCGCATCGAGGTTCGACAGCGGCTCATCGAAGAGGAAGACCTTGGGATCGCGAACGATCGCCCGGCCGATCGCGACGCGCTGACGCTGCCCGCCCGATAGCTGACGCGGCAGACGTTCGAGATAGGGCGATAGCTGCAGCCTGCCGGCGGCGTGCCCCCCCCCAAGCCGGCCTTCAGCCTTCGTCCGGCCCGCCACCCCCCCCCCGCCGCCCCTCTGCCCCCAA
>NZ_JABEPH010000162.1:0-12668 GCF_013004495.1 Rhizobium sp. SEMIA 4085 | reverse complement strand
CGCAGCTCCCCGTGTCACTCGTCACCAGGTCCTGACCAGTCAACGCTTACCCGCCTCCACTCTGTTATTCCACCCTCCCCCTTTTATCCTTGCGGCACTGCTGCTCATCCAGCTGTTCCAGGCAGGCACGACCTCGCCCGCCGAGCTTGCAAGTGAACTCGACCGCCACTTCGGCAAGGCAAAACGTGTCGTCGCCATGCCTCCTACCGTTGCGCCGTTTCACCGTTTTGCAATTCAGGGCCTTCCGTCCTCGCGTTCCGCGATCGTCCACTGAACATGAACATAAGGCCACCCACCTTCGACGTCGACGATGCCCGGCGCGCGAACGAGTGCGCCTGCCTCTTCGACCATCTGGCGACGCAGATTTCGATTGAAGCCGCAAACGCGGGGTGGCTGCAGAGCGAGGTTGCATTGGCCCTTGCTGACGCCGCCGAGCGCTACGTGATGCATCTCGCAGCTGGCACCCACGAGATGCCGATTGCCGCCAACTGCAACGCCGTTCGGGAGGCCTGACGCATGCGGAGCGGCCTTTTCATCGCCTTCTTTTGCACCGCCGCGGCTCTCTATGTGGCGTGGGGACAGATCGCTGCCTATCAGGAGCGGGAGCGCATTCAAACCGCCGATGCCGCCGAGCGCCGAACACGACGGGCGGAACTTTCCGCAGACGGCTGCAATGGTGCCGTTGGCTCCCTTTCGGCGATGGAACATCGGCTCCTCAAGGCCGGAGGCATCGAGATCCCCGAGGCTCTGGCGAGCGACATCACGTTATGTCTCGAAGAGAATATCATGTCCGGCCGTTCACGGCTGCAGATGGAGCGGACGCACTTGATCAGGCTGTTTCCACGCGAGACGAGCGGATTGCCAAACGAATGACGGCGCGCTTAAGCCGCGACCCTCACCCGCGCTTCTTCCCGGATTCGGTTCACCATTGACCTCAGCCCGTTGGAGCGCTGCGACGACAGGTTCTCGACAAGGCCGATCTTCGAGAAGATATCGAAAGCATCGAGGCCCGCGATCTCCGAGGCCCTCTTGCCGGAATAGGTGGCAAGCACGATGGCGACGAGGCCACGCACGATATGCGCGTCGGAATCGCCCTCGAAGATCAGCACCGGATTTTCCGGATCCCCCTCGGGATGCGTCACCAGCCAAACCTGGCTGGCGCAGCCCATCACCTTGTTCGCGGACGTCTTCTTGTCGTCCGGCAGGTCCGGCAGCCCCTTGCCGAGTTCGATGACATAGCGGTAGCGGTCCTCCCAGTCGTCAAGGAAGGAGAAGTCGTCGATGATCTCGTCGAGAGATGCCATAAGCGGGCCTTTCACTATTGTGAGTGATATAGGTGAACTGCCGCCGCTTTTGAACCATTAAAAAGAAAAACGTCTGCCAGGCGGCAAACACCACAGGCCTACTTCGGCAGCATTGCGGGGGGCGCGCCGCTCAGGATATCATGCCGATGCCGCTGGCGGCCATGCCGAGAATGACGACGCCAACGGCATCCTGATCCTCGTTCCTTCCGCCCTGTTCCTCGCCTCAAGATCAAAAGGCGCCTTCGTCCGCCAGCCCCGCCTATCGCTCGAACGCATAGAAAAAAAGCCGTGAAGGATGGGCACCCTCACGGCGCAGCACAATGCTGAAATCAAACAGGGCAGGCACGTCAGGCACGGGCATCTCCGTATCATGCGGATCGCCGGTGCAAGCTTGGGGCGGAGAACTCCGCTGAATTCTTAAAGGACCGGCTTCGGTGTCGGCAAGGGAATGGCGCCGGTTACGACCTTGTCGGAAACCGATTCGTCCTCCACCGGCGGGCGGTAGGGCATCGGCTGGTTCAGTGCGGCAGCCCTGTGCTCTTTTGCGGAAGGAGCATCGGCTGCGACCGGCGCTTCGGTAAGCGGTGCGGCCGGCGTCGCCTCCGCAAGGGCCGGTGCCTTCTCGTCCGAGAACTGGCTGTCCAGCAGCTCATAAGCGACACGGGCGCCTTCGCGGGCCCGGTAGCCGAGGGCGGTGAGCGTTTCGGCGCCCTTGACGCAGACCTCCGGCTTCTCGTTGCACATGCCGGTGAGATATTCGTAGGCGCCGCTTGCGGCGGTGACGGCGTCGAAGAATTGGATTTGCGGGTCGTTGCCAAGCCGCGTCGAACTCTCCGAGCTGAAGAGCGGCAAGAGGACCAGCACGAGGCCGAACCAGAACGATCCTTTGATCAGAAGCCACATTGTCGTTGCCCATCCTGTTTTCCCGTCCGGTCTTCTCGCCGAATCAGGCCCGGTCTTCCGGTGTGCTTTCACCCTAGCGGGGAAATGCGAATGCCACTTTTCGAAACTCGACGGCATTTGCGGCAAATTTAATTCGAATTTTAAATAAAGGCATTCTGAGCGCATTTCAGTCAAATTGTAGCCATCGGGGTTAAGCATAGCGCAAAGCGCTGCCTGGAAATGCAGGGATTCCCTACGGGCAGCGTGCCGCAAAGGTTAACGCAAAGCCGAAATGCGAGCGAAATCCATCGCTTACCCCATATTAACCACAAAAACCAAAGGGCCCTGCGGATGGCTCAAAATGGGATTTTTCCAGCTTTTGGGCTGTGGAGGGCCGCTTTGCCTTATCCTTTCCTTAAGCCGCCGGGGCCTATTGTCCGCACTGTGTAAAGAGCCTTTTCGGCGGGTATTGCGTGCGCGTATTGAGTGACATTGGCGGACGGGCGGCGGCCCTCGTGGATCGGGCAGCGGCAGGCTGGCTTTCCCGCACGGGAAGCGGCGAAGCCGTTGCCGAGCGAGAGCTTGCGATCCTTCGCCGCCTCGTCTTCCTCTCTTCCGCGGCCTTGATCGCTGCGCCTGTCGGCCTCTCCTTCGTCACCAGCCCGGCCGTGGCACTGCCTGCAGGTGTCGCGACCGTCTGCGCTGCCTTCCTCTTTTCAGCCGTGGGCAGCATCGCGCTTGCCCGCCAGAGCGCTGCAGTGTCGGGTGTCGCCGCGGCGCCCGCGGAAGACTTCTTCCTGGAAAACAGCGCCGGCCTCGTTCTCTTCCTCGATCCGCAAGGCAACGTCACCACCGCCGGTGGCCGCGACTGCCGCGAGTTCCTCGCCTGGATGCGCGATCCGAAGGGCAGGGGCTTCATCGAACAGGTGCATGTCTCCGACCGCATCTTCGTCCTGCAGGCGCTCGACCGGCTGCGCCAGGGCGAGGAGTGCGCCAGCGTCGACCTTCGCCTCGACCGCCCCGGCGTTTCCCTTGATCTTCGCCAGTTCGCCCATCTCAGAATGGACATGACGGCGCGGCGCGACGAGGACGGCGAGCTCCTGGCCGTCGTCGCCCAGCTCCGCGACGTCTCGGTCGAACAGCGGCTGCGCATGGAAGCCCAAAGCCGGGCGGACGATGCCGAATCCGCCAACGATGCCAAGTCGCGCTTCCTGGCCGCCGTCAGCCATGAGCTGCGCACGCCGCTGAACGCCATCCTCGGCTTCTCGGATATCTTGCTCGGTGAATATTTCGGCAAGTTCGACAATGAGCGCCAGCGCGAATACGTCACCCTGGTCCGCGAGTCCGGCGCGCACCTGCTCTCCGTCGTCAACACCATGCTCGACATGAGCAAGATCGAGGCCGGCCGCTATGAGCTGCTGCTCGAACCGTTCGATATCGGCGCCTCGGTCCGCTCTTGCGAGGCGATGCTTGCGCTGCAGGCCAAGGGCAAGGGTGTAACGCTGACGAGCCGCATCCAGCGTGGCCTCGACGAGGTTGTCGCCGACCAGCGCGCCATCCAGCAGATCCTCATCAATCTCGTCGGCAACGCCGTGAAGTTCACCGATGCCGGCGGCGCCGTCACCGTTGATGCGGCGGTGCGGGACGGCATCCTGCAGATCAGCGTCAGCGACCCCGGCATCGGCATTCCCGCCGACAGGCTCGAATCGCTCGGCCAGCCCTTCATGCAGGTTCAGAACGATTATACGCGTCATTACGAGGGCACGGGCCTCGGCCTATCGCTGGTGAAGGGCCTCGTGGCACTGCATGGCGGCCACTTCGCGATTGCCAGCGTTCCCGGCGAAGGCACGATCATCACCATTTCGATCGCGGCGGACGGTTCCGGAGCCGGTGCCGTGCATGCGCAAAAGGACGGGGCGGTCGATTTCCCGCCGCGCCTGAAAATTGCGGCGACGAACGTCGCCGGACTGGAAGAGGGGCTTTTCGATGGCCGCGCGCAAGCGAAAATCGCCTAAGGGAAGGAGAGGCCGGCAGCAGCCGAGCCTGCTTTTCACAGGGGCTGCCGCCCTCGGCGGCGTGGGCATGACGGGCGCATCCGCGCTCGGCGGCGTCATTGCGCGCAATCCGTCGGTCGCAGGCGGGACCACTGCCTTTGTCGTCATCTTCAGCTTCGTCGCCGCCAATGCACTTTGGTATCAGCCGGGTACGCATCCGCATCCCTTCTTTCGCACCCGCGATGTGCTAGCGCCCTTCTCGATCGGCCGACCGTCCGTGGAAGAGCCGCACCCAGGCGACGTCACGACCTTCAAGATCGAACGTCCGGGCGAGGAGGGCGCTGCCTCGACCACCAATGCGACGCCGCCGGCTGCAGCACCCGGCCAAGAGCCCAGTCAGCTGGTCATGGACATCCAGAAGGAGCTCATCCGCCGAGGCCTCTATAACGGCACGGCCGACGGTATCATCGGCCCGCGCACCAGCGCCGCGATCCTCTTCTTCGAGGAAACCGTCGACATGCCGCCGAGCGGCGATGCGACGCCGGATGTGCTTGCCGCCCTCAAGACCGATTCCATCGGCCCCTCGGCCGTTCCCGCCGAGAAGCCGCGCGAGGATGTGACCTCGAAAGCCTCGGCCGAGGATCCGGTCGCTGCCGCCATCCGCAGCGCCGAACGGCAGATCAAGACCGCGCCCGCCGGCCCGAAGCAGGTCCCATCATCCGAGCTCACCAATGTCGATCTGGTGCTGAAAATCCAGAAGGGCCTTTCCAACATGGCCTACGCCAATGTCGGCGTCGACGGTGTCGCCGGCGAACAAACCCGCACCGCCATCCGCCGCTTCCAAAAGCACTACAACCTGCCCGAAACCGGCGAGCCCAACGAGGCGGTACTGAAGAAGTTGAAGGAAATCGGTGCGATTTAAGGCTGGGTGAGCGCTGGCAAAAAAGCTCGTCCAATGTGCATCTTCACTGCGACGGCTCTGGTTCCTGGCGTCGTTTGAGGCGCTGTCAGCACGGCCACGACGTCGTTCTGCGTCCTGGCTCGACGAGCGATCCGGCGTTGTCACGCGCATGGCGCAAGACACTGACCGATCCCGGGCAATCGCGGCGCTCTGCCAGCAGCTCCCTTCGCTGGGAGAGCTTGAACGGCAAGGCTGAGCCGGGAGGAAAACTTGCGGCAAGTGATCGGCGCGGTGGGAGGCCACCTTGCTTCGTGCCAACTGCGAACATTTGCGCTATGCTCAGTCGATGGAACGCCGGCACGCCAAATGGATTGCAACGCTATCGTTGGCCGTGGCCGCAGCGAGCGTCGCTGCGGCCCACCCGGATTCGCGCTGTACATGCCGCAATCGGGATGGCACGAAGTACGAGCTTGGCCAGACTGCCTGCATCACGGTGGGCGGGGCGTCGTATCTCGCACGCTGCGAGATGGAGTTGAACGTCACGACATGGCGCAAATTGCGGGACGGTTGCCCGGAGGTCTGAACCGCAACTGCGGGCCGCTCTGCCAAGAAAACACCCAATCACCGAAGCCGGCCCAGCCGGGCCGGCCTCGTAAATCCGGGGACGGCTATCTGATCACCGGCTCGCCGTGATACCGGCGCTTTGACGGCTTCGATACGCCAAATCCGACTTCCATCATCAGGCGCGGCGTATGCTTGGCGAGCGTTCCCATATGGAAGCCGAAGGGATCTTCGACAAAGCCGGTGCCCGCCTTTCCTGTCAGCGTGACTGCGCTCTCCTTGCCGTAGAAGCCCAGCACATCCTCGGCCGAATGTCCGACAAGCAGCGTCAACTGGTGCTTCATCCGGCGGCGGTTGTGGCTGCCTTGAACATAGACATGCGGACCGGCATCCGCATCGACGTCGGACAGATAGAAGAAGAATTTCAGCATCCGCCAGTCGTCGAGATCGAAGTGGAACTTGAACGAGGCGCGACTCAGATCGGCTTCCGAGGCAGACTTCGTCGGGAAACTCCACCATGTCCGCGTGGTGATCAATTTCGCCTCGCCGCCGAGATAATGCCGCGCGATATTGAGGAGCAGCGGGTCTTGCTGCACCGCGACCGCTGCCTTGCATTGCAGAACCCGCTCGAAATGATGGCCGCTCAATATCGTGCGTTCGAAGCGGCGTTCGGCTTCGGCGTGCTCTCCGGCGAGAAACTCGACCTTGCGCTCGAAATTGCCGAAACACGGCGTCTCGCGTGCAAAACGGGCGATTTCCTCATGGATGGCTGGCGGCAAAGTGAGGCCGGTGAAGATGCCATTTCTTCGCAGTTCCGCAGCGGCTTTCTCCGCCTTGATCCCGCCAAACATTGACGGTGCTGTTGCCGAAGACGGAATAGGTCTGGCGGTGAGCCAATGGGCGCGACGGAAAGGCATCGTGCGCGCCAGCAGGAACATCGGCAGCCAAGCGGGATTTTCCTTGAGGTCGGTTAAATAGGTCGGTACGCGCGCTGCCATGCGGCGAAGGGGCCCGCCTGTGCGGGCAATGGCTTCGAGGTCTTTCGGCTTAGACTTTGGCGCATCAAGCATCTGATATCCTTATTCGAACATGGTTTCCCATGGCGTTTTCCCCTGGCGCCGGGCCTACGGTATGTGGTTTTGGATCATGATGCAATGCAACATGAGAATTGCAGCCTGCTATATGGTTAATAAGTCGTTGAATAAGTTAAAGATTTTGGAGACTAAGTCCCCGCGGGCAACGAAGCTACGCCCGTATATATGTGGCAACAAACGGGCGCACCGGTTCTAAAGCCGGAGGGTGGACCCCCTAGAAGAAATGGAAGTCGTCGGCGGCAAGCGATGTGCCGCGGCTCACGGCCGCAAACGCCACCGCGGCCGCATCGCCGCTCCCGTCGGAATCGAAGAGCAGGCGGCCGGAGCATGTGTCGTAGATGATGTGGTCGTCCTCATCCAGCGCGGCTGTGCCCTTCGCGAAGGCACCAGGGTCGAGCGCGCCCGCCACAACGCCGGCGAACACGGAGCTGTCCAGCCGGAAGACGTCGTCAGCGGAGCTGAAGTCGAGGATTTTGTCGCAATTGGCCCGGCCGGGCTCGGTGTCGAAGACGAAGATGTCGCCGCCCACTCCGCCGGAGAGTGTGTCGCGGCCGGTTCCGCCGTTGAGAGTGTCGTCGCCGCCGCCGCCGCGCAGGCGGTCCTTGCCAGCGCCGCCATCGACGGTATCGTCGAACCGGCTGCCGGTGATCCGGTCATTGCCGCCCATCGCGGCGACGAGAAGGGGGTGATCGTACGCCTCATAGCTGGCGACATCTTTCGCATCGGTGAGCGTGATCTCTTCGGCCGGCGGCACGATCATGATGGTGATCGTCGCAAGATTGCTGTTGCCCTGGCCGTCGGTGGCATAAACCGTGAAACTGTTGGTGCCGGTGAAGCCGGCCGCCGGAGAATAGTCGAAGAGGTTACCGTTCAGGTAGTCTTGGTGATAGTGCAGGCTTCCCGCATATTGGCCCTGATGAAACGGATAGTAGCCTGCGTCATATCGCGTCTCCTGCTGCAGCGTGCCGTGGTCCGGCCCGTCCACGATGACGAAGCTCAACAGGTCGAAATCGGCATCCGACGCGCTGAACTTGATGTCGTCGAGCGATTGACCCGGAGAAAGGGTGAAGCTCATGTCGGCGGCGGTTGGCGCATGGTTGACGAAGGTGTCGGGCTGCAGCGCGCCGCCTTCCAGGATGATCTGATGCGGGCCGTACTGGGTGTTTTCGCCACCGAAATATTCGTTGGCGCCCTGCCATGTCACCACCAGGTCGTCGGGGCTTTCGGCAGTGATGGAGATAATCTCAGTCGAAAGGTAGGCAGCCTGGTCGGTGAGCGTGCGGATATAGCGGCCTTCGTTGTCGAAGACGAAAGTTTCCACCGTCGTGAAGATCTCGGTCCTTCCGTCATTGGTGAAGGTGGTGACGGTAAAGAAGCCGTCGAACACGTCGACCGAGGCAAGATCGACCCAGCCGAACGGATAATCTGTATGCGCGGCCCCCGGTCCGAGGACGTCGCCGTCCGTTTCCGTTATGCTGAAAAGGATTGCATCAGGGCTCTCGTTGTTGATGTCTTCCCATACGCTAAGCTCACTGCCATTGCTCAAAGTGGGCATCGTATTTTCCTCCGTTGCAGAAAAACGGCACTGCAGACATCTTCACGGAGAGGCAAGATAGGCTGAGATGCGGGCCGATCAAGCTTGGCGATGGGATTGACGGTTCCTTCGGCATGCTCGCTCGAAATCTGGTAAACTTTCTTCCTCAAAAAGGAGTGGGCATGTCCACAAGTGACCGGCAAGCGCATTGGCAGACTGTCTACAAGACCAAGGCGGAGAGCGAGGTCAGTTGGCACGAGGATGCGCCGGAACTCTCGATGGTTCTGCTGCGTCAAGCCGGGCTGACGCCGGACATGTCGGTGATCGACATCGGCGGCGGGACATCGCGGCTGGTCGATGCTCTTGTGGCGTCCGGCCAGGCCCATATCAGCGTCCTCGATGTGTCTGCCGCAGCCATCGAGACGGCAAAGTCGCGGCTGACAGATGCGACGCGTGTGGAGTGGATCGTATCGGACATGACCGTCTGGTCGCCTGCTCGCCAGTATGATTTCTGGCACGATCGCGCCGCCTTTCACTTCCTGACGGAGGCGGCCGACCAAGAGGCCTATGTTCGGGTGCTGGGGCAGGCTCTCAAGAGCGGCGGCAAAGCCGTGATCGGTACCTTTGCGCCCGACGGACCGGAAAAATGCAGCGGCTTGCCGGTCGCCCGCTACGATGCGCAAAGCCTGCAGGATGTTCTCGGCAGCGGGTTCAAGCTTGCCGCAACGCGTCGACATGAGCACACAACGCCATCGGGATCGGTGCAGCAATTCCAGTTCAGCACGTTAGAGAAGGTCGCTGGCACGGAGTCGTTTGCTTGAAGATCCGAAACGCCCGGCACGCCAGCTCTCCATCGCCGCCCCATCGATCAGATTATTGATGCGCGCAAATTGCGGCGAGTTGTCGCGTCCCGTTCTCTCGTGCGTGTGAAGCCAACGTGACGGAGCCTCGAAACCTGAAGGAATCTGGGGCGATTTGCCGTGGCGGAGCGGCTTTTCGCACCGCAGAAAATTGCAAAGGCAATGTACCTGCTGGGCCTTGAAATTCGTTAGGGCAATATCGAAATGTAATTTTGTTTGTCCTCGGCCGCTGGTTGGCGAAGAGGTACGTTTTGAGACCGTGGTCAACTTCGCTTGAAAGATACCAGCCGTATGGTATCTTTTTCCTGTCTGATACTGTTGGCCGACGGCCCATGGCCGGCCAGCTCAAAGATTTTTGCCTGCCGGGATAGCCCGAATGTTGTTCGAAGATTCCGGCAGCGCTCTATCCGAAACACATATTTCTGATCGCGCCATGTATAAATCAATCGCCTCCCTGAGCAGCGTGGACAACCCGCGGCTTTACAAGGTTCTTTTCGACCATTTCTCGTCGCTCTATCCGGCAATAGCCAAATCGAGCGTGGCTGAATTTCACTTAGGGGGCGATCAGACTTTTCGGCTCCTTCGAGGGTCGAAGGACCTCACTTTCGAGATTGTCTACTCCGACATTTCCCGGTTCGCCTCTATCACCCGATCATTGAATTCACGAGCACGAAAATACATCACGGGCTTTGCTCTTCAGTGGAGCACTTCGCGCGTGGCACCTCCGCGCGGACTCCTGCAGCTTCCTCGTCCGCTGGATGAAACGCGGGTTCCTGAAGATGTGCTGATGGTGATCTTCCATCTTGATCAAGCCGATCCGGTCGAAGCCGAGCGTAAGATCATGGCATGCATCAGCGCGCTCTATCCCTCCGGTCCGACATTGCAGCGAGAGGCGCAGGACTATAACGGCCAAAGAGCAATAGCGCAGCTCGCTGACTGGCTGTCGTTCCAGGATGCAAAGCGCGTGCTTGACATCGAAGACCCGGACCACGCGGCGATGATGCTCATCTCGATGATGTTTGGAGGAATGGCATCCTGCATGACCGCAGGTGGCGGCTTGCCGGACAGATCGCGCCTTATTGGCTATCTCAAAGGGTGCATCCACCTCTTCGTGAGAGGTTGCCGCTGCAAAGAGGCCGCCTGACACGAAGAGCCGGATACGGCACTGCCGGCTGCCGTTCACCACCCCATTTTTGCGTGGCGGTGGAGCTTGGCCTTCTTTGTTGGAATCTCTCGCTGCAGCCTCTTTAGCTTGCCCGGGCAGCACAATCTTGGCCGCGGAACGGTCGCTCTGGCAGCTCTCCTTGTGGCAAAAATACAACGTTCGCTGGTTCTAGAATATTTTTGGTACGATGGCGTTTATTAAATAATTGACGGGCTGGCGCATCGCCTGTTCTAAAGGTTGCGTTGCCGGAGCAAATCGCCTCGGCAACTCCTGGCGGACTGAAATTTCAGGGGACCGCATCCATCGCGCTAGCAAGAGCCAACCTTGGGGTTGGCCTCTGGAACGGAGACAAAAATGAACATTAAGAGCCTTCTTCTCGGCTCCGCTGCTGCCCTCGCAGTAGTTTCCGGTGCTCAGGCCGCCGACGCCATCGTCGCTGCCGAACCGGAACCGGTTGAGTACGTCCGCGTCTGCGACGCTTACGGCACCGGCTACTTCTACATCCCGGGCACCGAAACCTGCCTCCAGATCGGCGGCTACGTCCGCTTCGACGTTGGCTTCGGTGCTGGCGACGCATTCAAAAACAACGGCTCTGAGGACTGGGATGCCCGCACGCGTGCGCACATCAACGTCATCGCTAAGAGCGATACGGAATACGGCGTTCTGACGAGTGCGATCATTCTTGAATCCAATTTCCGTCCGAACGAAGTTGACAGCGACGCTCGTTCGGCTGGAGCATCTTCTACGTTCGGCAGTTCTCAGGACAGCACTGGCATCGACGAGGCTTACATCGATCTCGCCGGCTTCCGTGTCGGTAAGTTCGCCAACTGGTGGGATGATGACTTCTCGGGCGAAACCGACGTCATGACGACCCTCGATGGTTCGACGAAGCAGAACTCCATCCGCTATCAGTACGACGCTGGCGACTTCTATGCCGGTATCGCTCTCGAAGAACTGGTTCAGACAGAGGGCGGAAATGCCAACAACCTCGGTATCGACGGTTCCATCGGCGGTAAGGTCGGCGGCTTCACCTATGCGATTATCGGCGCTTACGACACCGACGCCCAGGAAGGCGCCGTACTCGCAAAGGTCGGCGTTGACGTTGGCCCGGGCACGCTCTCGGTTGCCGGCATCTATTCCACCGGTCTGGGCGATCAGGGCTTCAACGGCTACTACGACGCCGGCGAATGGTCCGTGGCCGCTCAGTACGCGCTCAAGGCAACCGACAAGTTCACGGTCACCCCTGCTGTTCAGTACATCGACAACATCGATGCCGACGCGAGTGGCAGCTGGGACAGCGGTAGCGAGCTGCGTGCTGGCGTTACGCTCGATTACAAGGTCGTAGAGAACCTTTCCACAAAGCTCACTGCAACCTATGTTTCGGACGATCACGACAACGCGGCGGATCAGGACTGGGTCGAAGGCTTCTTCCGCCTGCAGCGCGACTTCTAATCAAACGCGATAAAACTGATCTGAATTGACCTCTGATCAGTTTCGAGGGAAGAGCCCGGTATCCCAGCCGGGCTCTTCTTCAATTCAGGCGGTCAACCCCTTGGCGAAAATTCTAAGGCTCGAACGAAGGTAGGCTCGGGTCCGTTTCGCGCGTTCTTCCAAATCCATTTCTGCGCGGCCGATGCTCAAGCTTCCGAAGACGATGCCGATCAGCATGGTGGCTGCAGCGTCTGCGTCAGCAACCGTTATCCGGCCCTTCTGCTTCATCTGCCTGAGCCACTCGGAGAGCCTTGCACGCGCGAGCCTGAAATCGTCCCGCAATTCCGCGACGTGTTCCGCCGCTTCCCAGCCGACCTCTATCATGAAGTAGTCATTCATGCCGGCCGCGTCCGCCGCACCGTCTTCATCGATGAAAAAGGTTCTGGCGAGCTGTTCCTCCAACGGAAGCTGGTCATCAATTTCCGGTACGAAGAAAATGGAATCGCTTCGCGATTTCAGTATATCCCGCAGAAGGTCAGCTTTTCCGTTGAAGAACTCGTAGAAGGTTCTTTTGGAAATGCCGCATCTGGCCGCTATCACATCAACCGTCGTATTGACGTATCCGTATTCGATGAAGACATCGCATCCCACGCCGATTATCTCATCCCGTCGCTGATCGGTGTCCACGCTCTTAGGACGCCCGCGCGGCCTCTTTACATTTTCCCCAGTTTTTGAACTCACGATCCCTCATCGCTTAAAATTTTTTTCCACCCAGGCTTCGACTGATACATGAACCGGCCTGGCGGGTACCCGCCGTCTGTACCCCCCCATCCCGCGCGTGGCCCCCCCCCCCCGCTCACCCCCCCCCCACCCCCCCCCCCTCCCCCTTCTCCCCATCCCCCCCCGCCGCCCAGCGCCCCCGCCCAGCACTCGCTGCGTCGC
>NZ_JABEPH010000161.1:0-12741 GCF_013004495.1 Rhizobium sp. SEMIA 4085 | reverse complement strand
CCTGGACGCGCCCGCCACCGCCCCCCCGCAGGAACTGGAATTGGGGTGTGTCGCGGGAGCCGGTGTGCGCCGGCGTCGTCTGGAACAGGCTGAAAAGGGCAATCAGCAGAAGCGCTATGATTGCCCACAAGGCGAAATTACGTAAGTTAGGGTTCATTGAACTCCCCAGCACTGCAACAACCGCCTCATGGCAGCCGTCTTATTTGGCTTCTAACATAGGGTTGCGCTGTGCCGTTGCCAAGGCGATACACTCTGTCAGATGGCTTTTCCGTCAATAAGACCTAAAGGCGGGCTTGGATAGGGGCGCATTCCAAAAGCCGCCGCGAGGCTTTCAGCAAAGATGAGATCAAATCGTGTCAAAAAGCGGTCGAACAGCGCAAAATACCGCGTGAGAGTGACATCCGGATGAGAATTCATGCACAGGTTCGCGTCAGCGGCGACTGAAATGCGTGGCTGAGCTGCCAAGGCCCGCTTGAGCGCAGCTTTTGGCAATCCAGCCACGCGCCGTGGCTGGATTGCCGTGGCAAGCACGGGAACGAGGGAGGAGTTGGCGGAACGTGCGATAACCGTCAGATCGAACGACGATCTATTCGCGACAACAAACCGGCCATCCCAGATGCCGCGCTCTGCGGGCGCAACGACCAGTGGCAAGATGCCGCGGCTTTCGCGTGCAAGGTAAAGGCCGTCGCGTCTTAGATCGAAAACCACTCTGCTTGCGGTCATGCGTCGGGGCGTGCCTGCGGTTACGAGAGCGAGAATGCGATCCATCTGCACGCGGCCTGGCGCAAAGCGTTGTCCGCCGAAAACGGCCGCAAGACGGCCGAGCGCATAACCGAGCACGTCCAGGGGCGCCTCAAGTCCATCTCTGTCCACGCGGCCCAGCCCTTCGCACGGAAGGGTAAAATGACGGCCGAGCCATTGGGCCGCCTGCCGTGAAAGCTCCAAGCGGATGTCGCCGTAAGCGTCTGCCTCCGGGGCGCCCTCACCCGCCAATGCGGCGCGCGTCCGCACGCGCTCATATTTAAGATCCTCATTGCTTGGATCATCGAGCCAAGGCAAGGCTCGGGCCGACAGAAATGCGCGGATATCGGCGCGCAGGCACGAAAGAAACGGCCGGGCGATCCAGACCCGGCGCTCAAAGAGAACGGCATCGGCGATGCCGGTGGAGGGGTTGTCGCTGCGCGCGCTGCGCATCGCTCGCGTCTCCCGCTGATCGTCCAGCGTATGCGCCGTCACGATGAGATTAGCGTCAAGTTCCGCCGCGGCATCTGCGAGCAGTTCGTAACGTGCCTCACGGGCGGCCACCATGATGCCGGTTTTTGGTTTGGGATCGCGCCAGACATGGATCACGTGGGCAATGCCGAGCGATTTGCATAAGGCTGCGACATGGCGCGCCTCATCTGCCGATTCTGCGCGCAGATCGTGGTCGATCGTCGCGGCGCATAGGGAAATTTGGGAATTGGGTTCGGCCTTCAGCGCTTCCAAAAGTGCAAGAAGCAGACCGGTCGAATCGCTGCCGCCGGAGATGGCGACGAGAATACGCGTCGGGCTGGCAAGCGAACGGAGAAAGCGACGGGCCGCGGCCTCGGGCGAAAGCACAGTGTCCGGAGACAAACCGGAATCCTCAGCAGGAGAGGCGCTTCTGTTCGCTCGCGACCTTGCTTATGACAGCGCGCGAAGCCTTCGGGTAACGCTTGGTGACTTCCTTGAGCGTCGCACAGGCCGTGTCGTTATTGTCGAGTGCAGCCAGCGACATGCCGAGCTTCAGTAGCATTTCGGGCGCCTTTTCGGACGAGCCGTATTTCTTGTGGGCATTCAGGAAGGTCTTGGCGGCCTCATTGAACTTGCCCTGGGAATAGAGCGCTTCGCCCAGCCAGAAATTGGCATCGGCAGCCCGAGCGCTTCCCGGATACTGCGCGATATACTGGGTGAACTGCTCTTCGGCAATCGCGTAATCACCGGAAAGGACGTGACCGTAAGCGGCCTTGTACTGATCGGTCTCGCTGCCGAGAGATGCGGTCTGCTGCGGCGACGTCCCGGCATTCACGTCGGGAAGCGGCGCTGAACCGACCTCGGCGCTCTCATTCACGCTGCCGCCGATCGGATTGCCGTTCTGATCGAACTGGATCGAGCCCAGCTGCTGCGGCGGCCGCCCGAAACCGCTGTCCGACGGAACGTCGTTGGAGGGAGCCCTTTCGGCTCCCTGTGGTGTCTCGATGATCGTCGCGACATCGTCGTTCTGGCGCTGGGGGCGTGCATCGGCCTGCCCGGAAGCCGGAGGCTGCAGATCCGCCTCGCTCTTCTTCGTGTTGCCCTTCGAACCAGCGGCACCGCCGCTCTTTTCCAGATCCTGGAAGCGAAATTCGTTGTCTTCCTGCGTCTTGCGCAGTGATTCCTGCATCTGCAGGATCTGGAAGCTCATTTCCTCGATGCGGCCGTTCAGTTGACGCAGTTGCTCTTCGAGTTGCTGCACGCGCATTTCCGCGCTGCTGCTCTGCACGTTGACCGCCGGCGGCGTCTGCGTCTGGCTTTGCGCAGGCTTGCCGCCAAAGTTCATGCCGAGAAACGAAGCGGAATAAGCCGCTCGCTCGGTTCCGGTTACGGCCGCGAGGCAGAGCAAGCCTGCCACGACAAGTTTCTTCATAGGTTTCGTCCTGTCCCAGTGATTCTTCGCGCCTGGATGGCACGAACAGGAGATTTTTCCAATTACCTTCAAAAAGCAACGGAGTCTGGCCAAAGTGTGTTCAAAAAGAAAGGCGGCCCGCGAAGGAGCCGCCTTTTCGCAACACAATATATTTGAGGGGATTACATACCGGCGCCGCCGAGAACAGTGACTGCACGGCGGTTCTGCGACCAGCAGGAAATATCGTCGCAGACGGCGACCGGACGTTCCTTGCCGTAGGAGATCGTCTTCATGCGCTGAGCCGGAACACCGCGCGAAGAAAGGTAATCCTTGGTGGCGGCAGCACGGCGGGCGCCGAGTGCAAGGTTGTATTCGCGCGTGCCGCGCTCGTCGGCATGGCCTTCGACGGTGATCGCATAGTTCGGGTAGCGAGCCAGCCACTGTGCCTGGCGGTCGAGTGTCTGGGCAGCGTCGGCACGGATCGAGGTCGAGTCAGTGTCGAAGAAGATGCGGTCGCCGACGTTGACGGTAAAGTCCTGAGCCGAACCCGGCGTTGCGGCACCTGCACCGAGGCCGAGCTCGCCAGCGCTGTTCGGCGTCTTCTTGTTGGCGCAGCCAGCGAGCGCCAGACCGGCAACGAGTGCGATCATGACGGGGTTGCGGGCGAAATACTGCATGCGGCTCATTGCCGGGGTGTGAATTCGGCTCATGGCCGGGTCTCCTTGCGATTTATCAGGGTTGCCGGACTGTAACCGTACTCGGTTAATCGGCGCTCAAGAAGTATGGTTAATAATTTGTTGATTGTCCCTGCATCGGCCAATTCCAGCACTTTGCGGCGACAAGAAGGCGAAATCCGGCTCATCCACTACTCAAGCAGCGGCGACCAGGCCGGGTCGGATGCGTAGGTCGGCGTCTTGATGGCCTGCTCGTTGTAACCGGTCAAATCGATCGAATAAAGCTGCGGGCCGCCTGCGCCGGCTGGCTGGCGGAAGAACATCAGCACACGCCCGTTCGGCGCCCAGGTCGGGCCTTCGTTGTGGAAGCCCGTCGTCAGGATGCGCTCGCCCGAACCGTCCGGCTTCATCACGCCGATCGAGAATTTCCCGCCCGATTGCTTGGTGAAGGCGATCAGATCGCCGCGTGGCGACCAGACTGGCGTCGAATAGTTGCCGTCGCCGAAGGAGATACGCGTCTGGCCGGAGCCGTCAGCATTCATCACGTAAATCTGCTGCTTTCCGCCGCGGTCGCTTTCGAAAACGATCCGGCCCCCATCCGGAGAATAGGATGGCGAGGTATCGATCGCGGCTGTCGACGTCAGGCGCGTCGTCGTGCGCGACCGCAGATCCATCGTGTAGATATTCGCGTTACCTTCCTGCTGAAGGCTCATCACCACTTTTTGGCCATCCGGCGAAAAGCGCGGCGAAAAGGTCATGCCGGGGAAGTTGCCGACAACTTCACGCTGTCCGGTTTCGAGCTGCAACAGGTAGACGCGCGGCTGCTGGTTGGCGAAGGACATGTAGGTCACTTCCTGCCGGTTCGGCGAGAAGCGCGGCGTCAGAACGAGGTCGCTGCCATCCGTCAGCGTGCGCACGTTAAAGCCGTCCTGATCCATGATCGCGAGTTGGCGTTTGCGCTGCTGCTTCGTGCCAGACTCGGAGACAAAGACGACACGGGTATCGAAATAGCCTTCTTCGCCGGTGATCTGCTTATAGATCGCATCGGCAATGATGTGGGCAACGCGACGCCAGTTTTCCGGCTGCGTATAGAATTGCTGGCCGGTCATCTGCTGACCGGCGAAGGAATCCCACAGACGGAACTCGGCGCGAAGTCGGCCATCACCTTCCTGCGTGACGCGGCCGGTGACGAGCGCCTGCGCGTTGATGACCTTCCAGTCTTCGAAACGCGGAGCGGCATCGGGGTTGGAAATCTTCTCGATGAAGGCGTTCTTGTTGATCGGCGCAAAGAGGCCGGAGCGCTGGAGATCGGCGGCGATCACCTGGGAGACCTGCGCGCCCATGTCGCCCTGCAGGAAATCGGTAATGGCGATCGGCAGCGGCTCGACGTTACCCTTGTTGATGTTGATCTCGACAAGCGCGTGGGCAGGCGTCGCGATAGCCGCCGTCACAGCCATGCCGAGAGCCACCATGAAGGCGCGGATGAGGGAACACTTGGTCATGAGGAGCAAGCCTTTCAGCATTTAAAGGGCCATCTGACTGGGGTCGAAGTTCACGATGACTTCGCTCCACGCGTCATATTTGTCTTTCGGAAGGTTGGTGAATGGCGCGGACCGTTTGACGGCACGATAGGCACCGCCTGCAAGTGCACGGCGTGTGGATTCGTTGCCGCCGGTCGCTTCGACCTCGGGGTCTCCGATGATCTCGCCATTCTCGTCCAGCTTCATGTGGACGGTGATGCGGACCTGGTCCATGTCCGCAAGGCCGGGAATGATCTGCCAGTTGCCGGCAATCGCATTACGCAGCGCATCCATCTCGCTCATGCTGAGCTTGGCGCCGGTGTTATTCGACTTCTTGGCACCCAGAGATGCGACTTCGGTCGAGCGCTTGGCGCCGCCGTTGGAAGGCTCCTGCTTGTTCAGCAGTGCTGCGATGTCGTCGGCGTTGAAATCGCTCTGCTTCGAGGACGAGGCCTTCGCCTTTTCCTGGGCCTTGTCGGCTTTCTTCTTGTCCGGCTGCTTGTCAGCCGTCTTCTGCTGGTCCTGCGCTTTTTCCGGCGGCTTTTCAGCGGGTTTCTGCTCGGGCGGCTTCACCTGCGGCTTGGCCACCGGCGTGGGAACATTGTCCGGCAGCGCTTCGGCTTCCGGCTTCGGCGGCTCGGCCTGTTCGGCGGGCATTTCTTCCGGCTTCGGCGGCGTCGGCGCAATTTCCGGCTTGGTTTCTGGAACCGATGCGACTTCCTTCGGCTCATCGACCACCGTGTCCTCCTTCATGATCTCCTTCACCTCGTTGGGGACGGGATCATTCTGGGGAAGCGGCTTTTCGGCGGCTTTCGGCGCGGCAGTGCTTTCGTTGTTGTTGGGCTTGGCGTTCGGGATCGGCGGCGTCTTCAGATCGATCTTGTTGTCGCCGAGGTTCTCTGCGTCTGCAACATCAGCGGGTTTTGACGTCGGCTTCGGCGCCGGCTTGTCGTTGGGCTTTGCCGTCTTGTCACCCTGCTGCATCTGGGTGATGGATTCGACTGGCACCAGATCGACCGGCATCGCTTCGAAATCATCGACCTTGAACGATTCCGGCGAACCGATGGTCACCAGAGCCGCGGCGAGCACCAAGCCGTGCAGAACAGCAGATGTGACGACACTGGTCTTCATCTTGCTTTCTACTGGTCCTTCTTCTGCTGCGTGACGAGACCGATATTCTTGAAGCCCGCGCCCTGGATGCGCGCCATGACGTCGGCGATCACGCCGTAGGGCGCCGTCGCGTCACCACGCACGAAGATGCGCTCATTGTAGCCGGTGGTCGCGATCGCTTCGAGCTTGGCGGCGATCTCTTCGGCCGGGATCGGCGTTTCCTGCAGGAACACCGCACCGTCGTTCTTGACGGAAATGGTGATCGGCTGCGTTTCGGAATTGAGCGCCTTGGCCTGCGTTTCCGGCAGGTCGATCGGCACGCCGACGGTCATCATCGGGGCCGCCACCATGAAGATGATGAGCAGCACGAGCATGACGTCGACGAGCGGCGTCACGTTGATCTCGGAAATAACACCCTTGTTCCGGCCACCACGGCGGCGGCGTCCTCCGCCTCCGCCGTTATTGCCTCCAACAGCCATACCCATGATCGTGTACTCCGTTGGTTTTACTGTGCGGCCTGACGCGGCTGCAGCTTCTCGTCGATCTGGCGCGAAAGTATGGCGGAGAATTCGTCCGCAAAGCCTTCCATGCGGCCAGAGAGTTTGCCGGCATCCGCGGAGAACTTGTTGTAGGCGATAACCGCCGGGATAGCGGCAACGAGGCCGATCGCAGTGGCGAGAAGAGCCTCGGCAATACCTGGGGCAACGACCGCGAGATTGGTCGATTTCGAACCGGCGATTGCCTGGAACGAAGTCATGATGCCGACGACCGTACCGAAGAGACCGATGAACGGACCGGCCGAACCGATGGTCGCGAGCGACCCGAGGCGGGCGGAAAGATATTCGGTTTCACGGGCGAGCGTCACATCCATTGCCCGGTCGATACGCATCTGCAGGCCGATCGGCGAGCGTGCGCCGCGCTCGAAGGACTTCTTCCACTCGCGCATGGCGGCGACGAAGATCGAAGCAAGCCCGGTATTGTTGCGTTCGGAAAGTGTCCTGTACAGCTCTTCCAGCGACTGACCCGACCAGAAAACCTGTTCGAACTTGTCGAACTGGCGCCGGGCGCGCCCATAGGCCAGATATTTGTCGATGACAATTGCCCAGGTCCAGACGGAGGCTGCGATCAGCCCGAGCATGACCAGCTTGACGACGATGCCTGCCTGCATGAACAGCGACCAGAGGCTGACGTCGGCCGTTGCTGCTGCCAATCCTACTTGTTCCATTTATCAAAATCCCCGAATCCAAACGCCCGGTGCTTGACCGGGCGGCACAGAAAGTGATCTCGCAAGAATTGCCTGGCGACCGCCGCCCAAAGCCCTGGTCAAGCTTAAAGCTCTTCTTCCGCCTTCCTTGCCGTCAAATTTGGTCAAAGGAAGGCGTGCACCGCACAATCTCTGACTTTCAGAGTAAGACACTATTATGGTTAATAGATCGTTAGTGCCAGAGTATGACGGCAAAGCTTTACCAGCTGAATTTTTTCTTCTCGGCTTGGCACGAAGAGACCGAAGTCCGACGACGGAGTACCGCGCAATTCTTGCAGCGCCGAATTCCTTCACATGAAAGTCAGGTTTTTGCAAGGCTTGCGTTTGGTCATTTCTGCATGTCTGGAATGCGCTTTCAGCCCTCCTGCGTCTCTATTTGCATCTGCCTTGCCAGCGCCTCGGGCAACCGCCGCGGTCTTCCCTTCGCGTTGATGACGGCAATGATGACCTTGGCGGCGATAAGCGGCGTTTCGCCGCGGCGGATGTCCTGTTGCAGCACCATCTTCGCGCCGCCTGCCTTCTCGGTGCGCGTGACGATGGTGAGAACATCGTCCATGCGCGCCGGATTCCTGAAGTCGATCTCCATGCGGTGGACGACGAAAACGAGCCCTTCCTCGTCGGCGGTGATCAGCTCGCGCTGCTCGACGCCCAGGCAGCGAAGATAGTCGGTGCGGCCGCGCTCGAGGAAATGCAGATAGCGCGCGTGATAGACGAGACCGGAGAAATCGGTGTCTTCGTAATAGACGCGCTGGATCAGTTGGTGCCCCGTCTCCGTCAGCACGCCAGAAATCGAAAAGCCGTTATCCGCCATAATTTTCTCCAAACACGCATGCCTGTTGGCGAGGCGCAGCAATGCCCTAGCTTTGAACAATCGTCACAGTACTTGAGTATTCCCGATAGTGGATGAACATGCAGGAGGCAATGCGATGAAGATTGCGGTGATGGGCGGAGATGGGTTCATTGGCTGGCCGACATCGCTGCATCTCTCAGACGCGGGGCACGACGTCCACATTCTCGACAATCTCTCGCGGCGCTGGATCGACACCGAACTTGGCGTGCAATCGCTGACGCCGATGGATTCCATTCAGGAGCGTACCCGCATCTGGCATGCCGAAACCGGGCGGCGCATCCATTTCAATCTGATTGACCTCGCCAAGGATTACGAGCTTCTCAAGAATTGGCTTGCCGAAAACCGGCCGGCGGCCATCGTCCATTTCGCCGAGCAGCGCGCGGCTCCCTATTCGATGAAGAGCGACCGGCACAAGAACTACACCGTCAACAACAATGTCAGCGCTACGCATAACCTTTTGAATGCGCTCGTCGAATTACAGCTCGACGCTCATCTGATCCACCTCGGCACGATGGGCGTCTACGGTTATTCGACCGTCGGCGCGGCGATCCCCGAGGGCTACCTGACCGTCGGCGTCGAAACGGCGGATGGCGAGATGGCCCGACAGGAAATCCTCTATCCGTCCAATCCCGGCTCGATCTACCATATGACCAAGTGCCTGGATCAACTGCTCCTGCAGTTCTATGCGAAAAATGATGCGCTGCGCATCACCGACCTGCACCAGGGCATCGTATGGGGCACACATACGCAGCAGACCTGCCGCCATCCCCAACTGATCAACCGTTTCGACTATGACGGCGACTACGGCACCGTACTGAACCGCTTTCTCATCCAGGCCGCGATCGGCTACCCGCTGACCGTGCACGGCACAGGCGGCCAGACGCGCGCCTTCATCCATATCCAGGATTCGGTTCGCTGCATCGAGCTTGCGCTGAAGAACCCGCCTGCGCGCGGCTCCCGTGTCGAGATCTTCAACCAGATGACCGAGACGCATCGGGTGCGCGATCTTGCCGAGATGATCGCCAGGATGAGCGGCGCGAAGATCGCCTGGCTTCCCAATCCGCGCAAGGAAGCGCCGGAAAACGATCTGATCGTCAGGAACGAGAAATTCCGCGATCTGGGGCTCGATCCGATCACGCTCGAGGCGGGCTTGCTCAGCGAGATCGTCGACGTCGCCAGGAAATTCGCTTACCGCGTCGACCGCTCCCGCGTTCCCGCAGTCTCTGCCTGGACGAAGGACATCGCCGCCACGATCGACCGCGACCCGGAAGGCAAGCGGCTGAAATCGGTGTCATGAGCATGGACGTGATGGAGACCGGAGCGGTCATCTCATTAGGAGAGTGGCCTCAGCGTTACGCCTACATCACCCTCGTCACGAATGCCGACTATGCCAAGGGTGCGACCGCGCTTGTACGCTCCCTTCGGCTCACGAAAACGGCGGCCAATATCGTCGTGCTGCATACCGGCGGCGTTGATGGAATCGCGCTTGCCCCGCTTGCCGATCTTGGCTGCCGCCTCATCGCAGTCTCGCACCTGCCGCTTTCCGGCGCCTTCAACGAGCGTCATGCCCGCGGCCAGCTTCATTCCGCCGCTCCCTTCGCTAAGGGCCGCAAGCCTGATTTTCATTCGCCGCTCGACAATTTCTGCAAGCTTCGCCTCTGGCAACTGACCGAATACGAGCGAATCGTCTTCATCGACGCCGATGCTATCATCTTGAAGAATATCGACAAACTCTTCGCCTACCCCGAATTTTCCGCAGCACCGAATGTCTATGAAACGCTTGCCGACTTCCGCCGCATGAATTCCGGTGTCTTCGTCGCAAGACCCTCCGAAGAAACCTTTGGCCGGATGCTTGCCATGCTCGACCAGCCGGATGCCTTCTGGCGACGGACCGACCAGACCTTCCTCGAAGCCTTCTTCCCGGATTGGCACGGCCTCCCCGTCTATTTCAACATGCTGCAATATGTATGGTTCACCATGCCCGCGCTTTGGGACTGGAAGAGCATTTCGGTCCTGCATTACCAATATGAAAAGCCATGGGAGAAGGATCATCCGAAGGCGGCCAGGCTCAAGCCGCTGATCGATCTCTGGCACTCCGTCCATGCCGGCAACGACCTGCCGGACCTTGCGTCCATGATGAACCCGGAGGCGAAATGAAGGTACTGGTATCCGGCGGGACGGGCTTGGTGGGACGCTATATCGTCGAGGAGCTGCTTGCCGCCGGATATTCGGTCATCATTGGCGGTCGCCGCGCGCCATTGCCACGCCTCTTCTCCCGTCCCGTCGAATTCGCACCGCTTTCGCTCGATCCCGACAAGGACCATATCGAGGCCTTCGACGATGCCTATTTCTTCGTGCATGCCGCGCTCAGCCACCTACCCGGTCGATATCGTGGCGGCGAAGGCGATGATCCGGGCGGCTTCCGCCGCCTAAACCTCGACGGCACTGTGTCGCTCTTCGACACCGCCAAGCGCGCCGGTACCCGCCGCTGCATCTTCATCTCCAGCCGCGCCGCCTATCAGGACACAGCGCCCGGCACTGTTCTCACAGAAGACATGCTGCCGGAGCCGGATACGCTTTACGGAGAGGTAAAGCTCGCCGGCGAGCGAGCGCTCGCCCATCTGGCCGGACCGGGCTTTGCAGCGACCAGCTTGCGCACCACGGGAGTCTATGGCGACTTGCTCCCGAACAAATGGACGGGTCTCATCGAGGATTACCTGAGCGGCAGGCCGGCGCCCGTTCGAGCCGGAACGGAAGTTCACGGCCGCGACCTCGGCCGCGCCGTGCGGCTGATGCTGGAGACGGAAAGCGCCCGCGTCTCCGGCGAGGTCTTCAATGTTTGCGATCTTCTCGCCGATACCCGCGATATCTTGTCGGTCGTGCAACAGCAAACCGGCTGTTCCAATCCTCTGCCTGCCTCGGCAGACAAGTCTGCCATCAATCGGATGAGCACCGAAAAGTTGCAAGCGCTCGGCTGGCTTGCGGGCGGCAAGGCCTTGTTCGAACAGACGGTCCGGCAACTGGCGGCCCCATTGCAGCACTTGCGGCAGTAAACGCCCGCTGTTTCACGGGATTGCAATGGCCCGCCAGCCGTTTATGGTTCGCATTATGCAGCAGACGATATCCAAAGGACTGAAAGCCCAGATGCGCGCCGAACGGCTTGCGCTGCGCGACTCAATCCCGCCAGAGACGCGGATCGAAAAAAGCCTGGCCATGGCGGAGCACGCCGGCGAGGCTGTGGCTTTCGATCCCGGCACGATCATTTCGGGCTTCATGCCCATCCGCTCGGAGGCCGATATCCGGCCGTTAATGGCGCGCTTTGAGGAACGCGGCGCCCGCCTCTGCGTTCCCGCCATCCTCGACAGGCAGACGATCGTCTTCCGTGAACTCCTGCGCAGCGCGCCGCTTGTTGCAACGGGCTTCGGTACTGCCGGACCGGGACAGGAGGCCACCGTTCTCGATCCGGAAATCATGCTCGTGCCGCTGTCGGCCTTCGACGATCGCGGCCATCGCATCGGCTATGGCGCCGGCCACTACGACCGCGCGATCGGCCGTTTGCGGCAAAAAGGCATGCATCCGAAGCTGATCGGCATTGCATTCGACTGCCAGGAAGTGGCACATGTGCCCGACGAGCCGCATGACATAAGCCTGGATGCCATCCTGACAGAAAGCGGCCTTCGCTTTTTTGCTTCTTGGATCGGATAAGGAATGCGTCTGCTTTTTCTGGGTGACATGGTCGGCAAGACGGGGCGCACGGCTGTATGGGATCGACTGCCCGGCTTGATTTCAGACCTGAAACTCGACTTCGTGATCGTCAACGGCGAAAATGCTGCCGGCGGTTTCGGCATCACGGAGGACATCTTTCTCGAGACGATCAACGCCGGCGCCGACGTCGTCACAACCGGAAACCACGTCTGGGACCAGAAGGAAGCGGTCGCCTTCGCGGGCCGCCACGATCAGTTCCTGCGCCCGGCGAACTATCCGCAGGGAACGCCCGGCCGCGGCTCAGGCCTCTTTTATGCGCGAAGCGGAGCACGCGTGCTCGTGGCAAACATCATGGGCCGCGTCTTCATGCATCCCGAGCTCGACGATCCCTTCAAATCCGCCGAAGCGATCCTCGATGCCTGCCCGCTGAAGGAGCAAGCCGATGCGATCATCTTCGATTTCCATGCGGAGGCCACCAGCGAGAAGCAGTGCTTTGGCCATTTCGTCGATGGACGCGCCAGCTTCGTCGTCGGCACGCACACCCATGTGCCGACCGCCGACCACCAGATCCTCAACGGAGGCACGGCCTATATGTCGGACGCCGGCATGTGCGGCGACTACGACTCCTCGCTTGGCATGGACAAGGAAGAGCCGCTAAACCGCTTCATATCCAAGATGCCGAAGGGACGTATGGAAGCCGCCACTGGACCTGCCACGATCTGCGGTGTCGGCGTGGAGATTTCCGACTCCACGGGGCTTGCTGAAAAGATCGCCCCGCTGCGGATTGGCCGGCGGCTTTCCGAAACCATCCCGGACTTCTGGCGCTGAGAACACCCGCCAGCAACACGCAATTGTGAGCGGCCCTGCCTGATTTCGGCTGGACCGATGCGTCCCCTTGTCGCATCCTCGCCGCACCGTGAAAGCGCCGGAGGGGTGGCATGAAGCCGCAATTGCTTATCCTCGCTATCGCATGCCTTGTGCCTCTTGCCCTGCCC
>NZ_JABEPH010000160.1:0-12751 GCF_013004495.1 Rhizobium sp. SEMIA 4085 | reverse complement strand
GTTGGCAGTGGCGCCGGCGGCAATGCCCATCGGATGCCCAATGGTGCCGCCGCCGAACTGCAGCACGACATCTTCACCAAGAAGGTCCAAGAGCTGATGCATCTGCCCTGCGTGGATGCCGCCGGAAGCAACGGGCATCATGCGGTTGAGAGAGGCCCAATCCTGCTCGAAGAAGATGCCGTTCTCCAAACGCATCGGATTGAAGCCTTCGCGGCAGACGTCGTAGTAGCCGCGTGTCGTTGCGGGATCGCCTTCCAGCTTGCCGACAACGGTTCCGGCGTGAATGTGGTCGACGCCTGCAAGCCGCATCCACTTGGCGATCACCCGGAAGGACACGCCATGTGTCTTCTGGCGCGTATAGGTCGAGTGTCCGGCGCGATGAAGATGCAAGATCATGTCATTGCGACGTGCCCATTTTGCCATGGATTGGATCGCCGTGTAGCCGATGACCAGGTCGATCATGACGATGACCGATCCAAGCTCCCTGGCAAATTCAGCCCGCTCGTACATGTCCTCCATGGTGGCTGCCGTGACGTTCAAATACGGTCCCTTGATTTCGCCGGTCTCGGCCTGGGCCTTGTTGACCGCCTCCATGCAGTAGAGGAAACGTTCGCGCCAATGCATGAAAGGCTGCGAATTGATGTTCTCGTCATCCTTTGTGAAATCCAACCCGCCCTTCAGCGCTTCATAGACCACGCGGCCGTAGTTGCGTCCCGAAAGGCCAAGCTTCGGTTTCACGGTCGCGCCAAGCAGCGGGCGACCGAACTTGTCCAAGCGCTCGCGCTCGACGACGATGCCGGTCGCAGGCCCCTGGAAAGTCTTCACATAGGCGACCGGAAACCGCATGTCCTCCAATCGCAATGCTTTCAACGGCTTGAAGCCGAAGACGTTGCCGATGATCGATGCGCTCATGTTGGCAATCGAGCCTGGCTCGAACAGGTCGAGGTCATAGGCGATATAGGCGAAATACTGGCCTTGCGCATTCGGCACAGGATCGAGCCTGTAGGCCTTTGCGCGATATTTTTCGGTTGCCGTCAGCCGGTCCGTCCACACGACCGTCCAGGTGGCGGTGGAGGATTCGCCCGCGACGGCCGCGGCAGCCTCGACTGGATCGACGCCGTCCTGCGGCGTGATGCGGAAGAGTGCGATGATATCGGTATCCTTCGGCTCGTAATCAGGCTCCCAGTAGCCCATTTTCTTGTATTCCATCACGCCAGCTCTGTAGCGTTCCGCACCTGTGACGGTTTGCGATTTATTGGCCATGACTTTGTCCTCTCGTTGTCTTCTGGATCGCCGATCAGGCGGCTTTGGCTGCTGTGGTTTTCGGATCGAGTTCGCCCGCGGCATAGCGTCTCGCCATCTCATCTAAGGCAATGACCTTGATCCTTGAGGCGTTGCCCGCCGTGCCGAAACGTTCGAAGCGGTCACGGCAGAGATTGCGCAAGGCATCCATTGCAGGTTTCAGGAATTTTCGCGGATCGAATTCCTCCGGATGCTCAGCGGCGATCTTGCGAAACTGCCCCGCCATCGCCATGCGACAGTCGGTATCGATGTTGACCTTGCGGACACCATGGCGAATGCCGCGCTCGATCTCCTCGACGGGCACGCCGTAGGTCTGCGGCATTCGTCCTCCGAAGCGGTTGATGACGTCCTGCATTTCCTGCGGGACCGAGGATGAGCCGTGCATGACGAGATGCGTGTTCGGCAGCTTGAGGTGAATTGCCTGGATGACGCCCATTGCCAGAATGTCGCCGTCCGGCGCCCTGGTGAACTTGTAGGCGCCATGAGACGTGCCGCAGGCGATCGCCAGCGCATCGACGCCGGTGCGCGCGACGAAATCGACGGCCTGGTCAGGATCCGTCAGAAGCTGCTCATGTGATAGAGCACCTTCAGCGCCATGACCGTCCTCGGCAGCGCCGGTACCGCTCTCCAGCGAACCGAGAACACCTAGCTCCCCTTCGACCGAGACGCCCAGCCAATGGGCAATGTGCGTGACCCGTTCGGTGATCGCGACATTATACTCATAAGACGAAGGTGTTTTGGCATCCGCTTCGAGAGAGCCATCCATCATCACCGAGGTGAAGCCGTGGCGTATCGCCGTCATGCAGGTCGCTTCGTCGCTGCCATGGTCCTGATGGACGCAGATGGGTATGGCCGGATAGATTTCCGAAAGCGCCTCGATCATGCGCGCCAGCATAATGTCCTTTGCATAGGCGCGGGCACCCTTGGAGGCTTGGAGAATAACGGGAGCGTCACAGGCGGCAGCCGCCTCCATAACCGCAAGCCCCTGCTCCATATTGTTGATATTGAAGGCGGGAACTCCATAACCGTATTCCGCTGCATGATCGAGCAGCTGGCGTAGTGCGATGCGGGCCATAAGCCTGCTCCTTTCACGTTGAACTGTCCGGCCGGCCTGATCAGACCTCAGGCCGCAAGTCTCAGCGCCGCCTCCACGACGGCCCCGGGGGTGATGCCGAAATGGTCATAGAGTGCGGCGGCAGGAGCGCTGGCACCGAAGCCCTCCATGCCGATGAAAATGCCACCGTCTCCAAGGTATCGGTCCCAACCGAGGCGCGCCGCCGCTTCGATGCCGATCCGCGGTGCGGTTCCGAGCACTGCCTCGCGGTATTCGGACGGTTGTTGTTCGAATAGCTCCCAGCACGGCATGGACACCACCCTCGCGCCGATGCCGTGTGCAGCTGAAAGCATATCGGCAGCAACACAGGCAATTTCGACCTCGGAACCGGTCGCGAGGAGCGTGATGGGGGATGGTTGCGAGGTCGCGCGCAGGATGTAGGCGCCGCGCGCAGAACGGTTTTCTTCGCTATTGGCCGGGCGACACATCGGCAGGTTCTGCCGCGACAGCACAATCAGGCTCGGACGATTGCGGTCCTTGAGGGCCTGCTCCCAGCATTCGGCCGTCTCGACGATGTCGCACGGACGATAGACGTTCAGGTTGGGTGTCGCGCGCAGCATTGCCAGATGCTCGATCGGCTGATGGGTCGGTCCGTCTTCTCCAAGGCCGATCGAGTCATGCGTCATGACGTAGATGACCTGCTGCCCCATGAGTGCCGAGAGGCGGATGGCGCCGCGCGCGTAGTCGGAGAAGGCGAGAAAGGTGCCGCCATAGGGAATGAACCCGCCATGCAGGGCAAGGCCGTTCATCGCAGCCGCCATCGCGTGTTCGCGGATACCATAATGGATATAGCGGCCGGCGTAACTTCCCGGCTTGATCGGCTCCATTCCCGCGGTCAGTGTCAGGTTGGAATGGGTTAGGTCCGCCGAGCCGCCGATCGTCAAATCCGTCGCGGCGTTGATGATGCCAAGAACCATTTCGGAGGCCTTGCGCGTGGCGACCTTGGTCGCCTTGGCCTGATGCGTTCGACGAAACTCGGCAAGTTCATCGAAGAGTGATGTGTCGATCTCACGGCCTATGGTTCTCACGAAGGCGGCGCCTTCGGGAGCTGAAGCAACCCGGTTGAGCCATTTGGCCCGCTCGGCTGCCCCGCGTGCGGCAGCATCGCTCCAGCGCTCCAAAATAGCCTCAGGAACCTCAAAGGGCGCCGCTCTCCATTTCAGGACGTGTCTTGCCGCGGCGACTTCGGCCTCGCCGAGCGGCGCGCCATGCGTCTTCTCCGACCCCTGAAGATTTGGAGCGCCCTTGCCGATGATGGTACGGCAGGAAATGAGCGACGGCTTGTTCGAAACTCTTGCCCGGGAAATCGCCCGGCCAATCGCATCGAAATCGTGCCCGTCGATCTCCTGAACGTCGAAGCCCGCCGCCTGGAAGCGTGCCAGCTGATTCATCGAGGTCGAGAGGCTGGTGGGGCCGTCGATCGAGATGGAATTGTTGTCCCAGAACACGATCAGCCGCGACAGCTTCAGATGGCCGGCAAGATCGATCGCTTCATGGCTGATGCCCTCCTGCAGGCATCCGTCACCGGCAATGACATAGGTATGGTGATCAACGAGCCCGTCGCCATAGCGCGCATTGGACACGCGCTCGGCAAGCGCCATGCCGACCGCCGTTGCGATACCCTGGCCCAATGGACCCGTGGTCGTCTCGATGCCGAGGGCGTGACCGTGCTCGGGATGCCCGGCAGTCCTGGCGCCTAGCTGGCGGAACCGCTGCAGCTCCTCGACCGTCATATCCTCATAGCCGATCAGGTAGTGAAGCGCATACTGCAGCATCGAACCGTGGCCGGCCGAAAGAACGAAGCGATCACGATCGGGCCAATCGGGGTGGGAAGGATCGATCTTGATGAAGCGATTGAACAGCACCGTTGCGACGTCGGCCATGCCCATCGGCATGCCAGGATGGCCGGAATTGGCCTTTTGAACGCCATCCATGGCAAGCGCTCTGATGGCATCGGCCATGTCTTGTTCCGTTACGATAGCGGGTTCGATAATGCTCTGCGGCTGGAGTTGCGTGTTCATCGCTTTCATCCTCATGAGGTGCGGCTTTTGCGTTCGATCAGTTGCATGATCAGGGGTGTCAGGATCAGCTGCATGGCGAGATCGAGCTTGTTTCCCGGCACCACGATAGAATTGGCGCGTGACATGAACGAGTCGTGGATCATCGACAGCAGATAGGGGAAATCGATGCCGCGCGGTCTGGCGAAGCGGATGACGAGCATCGATTCGTCAGGCGTCGGTATCCAGCGCGCGATGAACGGGTTGGACGTGTCGACGATCGGAACCCGCTGGAAGTTGATATCGGTCAGCGTGAACTGCGGCGTGATGTAGCGGACATAGTCGGGCATGCGCCGCAAGATGACGTCCATGACTGCTTCCGTGGAATAGCCGCGAGCTTCGCGATCACGGTGGATCTTCTGGATCCATTCGAGATTGATGACAGGCACGACGCCGATCTTCAGGTCGGCGTGACGGGCGAGATTGACCTTGTCCGTCACCGCGCACCCGTGCAGCCCTTCATAAAAGAGCAGGTCGCTTTTCGGAAAATCGCGCCATGGCGTGAAGCAGCCCGGCGGGACGTCAAAGCGCGCGGCCTCCTGTTCATCGTGGATATAGGTCCTTGTGTGGCCCGTGCCGCTGCGACCATATTCCTCGAAAACGGCTTCGAGCGTCTCCAGTTCGTTGGCCTCTGCGTTGAAATGGGTGAAATTTGGATTGCCGTTCCGTTCCTCCTCGGCCACCTTTTCCTTCATGGCCTGCCGGTCGTACCGGTGAAATGCGTCTCCCTCGATGAAGGCAGCTTCGATTTTCTCGCGCCTGAAGATCTGTTCGAAAATCCGCTTGACCGACGTGGTTCCGGCGCCCGACGATCCGGTAATCGAAATAATGGGATGCCTTGCCGACATGTCTTGTTCTCCGATCAGGCCCTGAAGAGACCGCGATTGCTGAAGAGCGGTGCACGCTCGGCAATATTGCTCGGCTCGGTGTGGTAGCGCCCGATGCGCATGACCTCCCGCGCCGAGCCGAAGACCAGCGGAACGCGCTGGTGCAGTGACGTGGGCGTCACGTCCAGAATACGGCTGATCGTGTCGGTGGCGGCTCCGCCGGCCTGCTCAATAAGGAAAGCAATGGGATTGGCCTCGTAGACCAGCCGCAGCCGGCCCTCGCCATAGCCCCTGCGCGTGTCGCCGGGATAGAGATAAACGCCGCCGCGCATGAGGATGCGATAGGCATCGGCGGCAACGGCCGCGATCCACCGCATGTTGAATTCCTTTTCACGCGGCCCTTCCGTCCCCTTCAGGCAATCATCGACATAAAGCCTGACGGCCTCGTCCCAATGACGATAGTTGGAGGCATTGATCGCGAATTCCTGGGTCCTCGGTGGAACGACCACGCTTTCGTGGGCATGAACGAATACGCCGCCACCTGAGGAAAAGACGAAGACGTGGGTGCCGCTGCCGAGGCTGAGAACCAACGCAAGCTGCGGGCCGTAGATGAAAAAGCCGGCGGCGAGCTGGGCGTCTCCCCGTTGGAAGAAGGAGGCGTTAGGCTCGCCGACCGGATCACCAGCCGCTGGAAGGATGGAGAAGATCGTCCCGATGGAGACGTTTATGTCGATGTTCGAGGAGCCGTCCAACGGATCGATGGCGACGGCAAGCGGAGCTTTCGGATCGAGGAGCGCTGCGTCTTCGAGTTCCTCGGAGGCGTAGAGGCAGACAGGCGCCTCTCGCATCGCGTCGATGAAGAGGGCATCGGCCAGGACGTCGAGGTCCTTAGTTATGTCGCCGCCTGGACCAACTTGGCCGCGTTCTCTGGAAAAGGCCTTACCGGGCGCACCCTGATTGATCGTGCTGTAGAGCGTGACGGCAGCGCAAGCCAACTGCCGGATCGTGACGGCGGCAGCTTCGCAATGGGGGCCACCACTGTCGATATGGGAACTCAAAAAGTTGTCTAGCGTCGACGAAGTCATAGCCTACCTCCCCGCCCGCTCCTCACTGCCCGGGCATGGCAACATCGAAACAGGAATCTCGAATTAAGTAAAATTTATTGTATTTACTAGTTAGCTAAAAAAAATTAAGCTATACAGATGAAAAACCTGACGCTTCGACATTTGCGTGCAACGCAGGAGATCGCGCGGCACGGGACAATCGTGCGGGCCGCCAATGCGCTCGGCCTCACCCCCTCGGCCGTCACCATCCAGCTCAAGCAGATTGAGGAGGATGCCGGCATCATCCTTTTCGACCGGACAAATGATGGAATTCGTCCAACGGCGGCGGGCCTTGCTTTCATCGATGCCGCCCAGATGATCGAGGAAAGGCTGCGCCAGCTGGACGACGAAGTCGATGCAATCAAGGGCGTGCGCACCGGCACCCTCGCCCTCGGCGTCGTCTCGACCGCAAAATACTTCGCGCCGAACATGATGGCGACCTTCCGCAAGAGCCACCCCGGGATCGCCGTTTCACTCGCGATCGGCAACCGGGCGGAAATCATTACCAAGCTTAAGAACCATGACGTCGACATCGCCCTGATGGGCCGTCCGCCCAAGGACATGCCGTTGCACTCGGTAGGATTCGGCGACCATCCGCTTGTGATGGTCGCACCGCCCGACCATCCCTTGGCAGGGAAACGGGACATCACCAAAGACGAGATCGCAAAGGAACATTTTCTTGTCCGAGAACCCGGCTCCGGCACGCGCATATCGCTGGAAATCTTCCTCGGCGAGATTCCGGGCAGGCTCGATGATCTGGGAACCGAGATGTCGTCGAACGAGACGATCAAACAGGCCGTCATGGCGGGCCTTGGCATCGCGTTCATTTCGGCCCATACCATCGCCATGGAACTGGAGTTCGGCAAACTCGTCACCCTCGACGTCATCGGAATGCCGATCCGCAGGCAGTGGTTTTCGGTAACACGGACGGACAGAACCATCTCCCCGGCGATGAGTGCCTTTCAGGTGTTCCTGCGTGAGCGGGGAGCCCAATGCCTGCCCTTCTTCGATAAGCTTTATCCGATGTTGCAGCAATCCGATTGAAGATCTTCGGCCGATCTTAAACCGGATGGCCACGGCTCAACCTCGCGCAAACATGATTTCGCCCGTGCCCAAGACCGCATTGTCGCCGCCGAAACGGAAGGGTTTTTTGCCGAGCAGTGGCCGGTCGAGGATTTTGTCTTCCATCAGATAGCGGTCGAACAGTGCCGGAAAGACGATTTCGACCCGGCCGCAATCGATGAACGTCGGCGAAAGGGCCGCCGGTCGCCGGTCGAACAGAAGCGAGCCGCGCTTCATCAAGTGGCCGGGATAAAGACCGACGCGTCCGATTGCAACGATCGTCCCGGCGGTCATGCCGAGGCCGGCGTAATCGCCGCATCCCTTCAAAAGCGCGATGATGCCTCGCCGCATTTTCTCGCCGGGGCGATGGCCGGCCTTGCCGCCAACAATCACGATGCCACCCGTCATGCCGTGGATCTCTCCCACCATCGGCCCGCCAAGGCCGTCGCCTGCGTCACCGGCGATCTCGATGCGCCCGTTCCTCATACCCGATCCCGCCTGTAAACCGGCCTTTCCTTCGATGTTCAAGAGGCCGCCAGCCATGCGGCGACCGGCGCGGGCGCCGACATCGCCCTCGACCCGGATCTTTCCCGCCGTCATCTCCGCTCCGACGAGGTCAAAGCGCCCGCTGCCGCCTGAAAACACGATGGATGAGATATCCCTCCCCTCCACCTTGAAGACATCGCCCACCGTGGCGGGACGCCGGCTCGTTCCGATCGGCAATCTGGCGATGTCGGCAGGCTGCATGCCGTTGAGCTTTTGGGGCGTCAAGCCGGATAGATCGAGCCTTTCATCCGGTTCGGAGCGAAGGGTGAAGGTCAGCGGCTTCATGGCAGGAGATCCCTCAGATGATAATGGAACTTGCCGAGTTTGCCGCCATAGTTTCCCGCGCTGATGCGCAAAGCGCCGCGCCTCGGCCCGAAATTGATGACCGCCTTCAGCCCGGCACGCATCGCTGCAGCCACCGCCTCGCTCGTCTCCCCGTCGATGACGATTTCAAGGATTGCATTGATGTCGGGACCGAGCGCACTCTTGGTCACCCCCCGTAGTGTGGGCGCATAGGCATCGTTGGTCGAAGCCATCATGCCCTTGTACTTGCCGCCGATTTTCGAGCCGGAGCGCACGATGCCGCCGGGGAAAGGCATGATTGCGCCGGGAACCTTCTCAATCGCTGCCACGGCGCGCTCGGCCGCCGCCAGCGCCTTTGCGCCGTCTGTGGCGAGCAGGAAGAGGTTTCCGCCGCCAACCGCCTCTTTCGTCAAACCGGTCTTCGCCTCGCACAGGAATTCGCCATCCATGACCGGCACCCGCCAATAATGCTTGCCGCCGAACTTCTTGGAGATCTGCCATCCGTCGCCGAAATAGCGCAGGGATGATCCGAGATCGAGCGAAGCGCTGCCTTCGAGCCCGGAAAAACAGGCGCTGCCGGGCGAGGTCAGAACGCATTGACCGAGCCTGGTTTTCAACTGCTTCTGCAGCTCGTCCGTCCCCATCGCAAAGATCATCACGCGGCAGCCCGGACGCCCATCCGGCGTCCCGGACGCCGGAATATCGATGTCGATCGCCGCCTCGCAACCACAGCCGATGACGGAGGTCGCAAAGCCCGACATGGTGGTCGCCGCCTGGCGCGCCCACTTCAGGTTCGGCGCGGTGATGATGATTGCGGTCGCACGCATGCCGAATGCCTCGGCAAACGTGTCGTCGATCTCAATGCCGTTGCGGATCAGCTCTTGCATGCGACCTCCGCAAAAGGGTTTTCGCGACAAATCGCTGAATCTGGAAAGGTGAACCAGTCGAGCGACAGACCGTAGCGATCTTCGTGATAGGCTTGCATGCGCTTGGTGATACCCTTGTCGGGTGGCAAATTGAGGTGCACCGTCTTTCCCCAACGATAGTGCGTGACGACGCCGTCCTCGACGACCAGGTCCCCGTTCTTGAACACCAGAGCCGCGTCGCGGAACATCCTTTGGACATCCTGCCCTTTCCGGTAGACGGCGACATCCGCGATTGCACCGGGGCCGAGGTGCCCGCGGTCATCGAGGCCAAGCAGCCTCGCCGGCGCTGCTCGCGTCATGACCGCAACCTCCTCAAGCGTATATTCGCGGGAGATCGAGGCGAGTGTGGTAAGCTCCAGCGCGGAGCGGTCGAGCTCGTCCATCTTGGCATTGCGGACATCGCGGCGCATCAGCAACTCGAATAATTCGGGATAGGCCGTGAAGGGAGCGCCGTTCGGATGGTCGGTGGTGAAGAAAACCCGCCATGGGTCGTTGATCAGCAAGAACAACTCGAGCCCCACCGCCCATTGCAGCGAACCATAGTAGTCCTTGCGATAGCGATAGGGGACAATGCCGCCGCCGTTTCCGTCGCCGTCGAAGAGAATGGACTTTTTCGGACTTGCCGTTCGCATTCCGGAATACTGCCTTATGACGTCCGATGAGATCGTCACTGTCTGGCCAAACATCACCTGTCCGACGTCGATCGTCACGTTTTGCGTGCTGTTGACCAGATCGGCAAGACGGGCAGCCTCGGAGGAAAAGCCGCGTTTGCCTTCGGTGCCGTAACCATAAAACTGCAGGTGCGCGAGATGGATTGGTTGGCCTTGCGACGCGCGAATTGTCTCAGCAGCCGTTACGGCGTTTCCGGCGATACCAAGGTTGTTGGCGTGGACATGGAGGGGGTGAGGGATTCCCAGACGGCCGACGGCGGACTGCAGCGTCTCGACGATCTTGCGGGAAGTGACCCCGTAGGATGGCACGACGTCGTCGAAGGCGAAGCTGCGGATGTTTTCCTTGAACGCGGCTGCTGCGCCTGCATTGATCACCTTCACGCCGAGCGATCTTGCCGTCGACACCGTCCAAGCCACGTAATCATCGATCATCGCCGACGAGGCGTTGTCCCTGATCATCGACAGAAGGAAATCGTCATTGCCGAGGATTGCAAGCGTTGCCTTGTCGATGATCGGGATGTCGGCAAGCTCCATATGGGTATGAAGCGCATTCGAAGGCGACATGGCGGGCTCTACCACGGTGGTAAAACCCATCTGAGCGTAAAGGCATCCGGTGTTGAAGGTAGACCACCCGGCGTTTGCAAGCGGCGTGTGCAAGGGCCGTTTGAGGTGCGCGGCATGTTGTTCGGGCAACAGAAGACGGGCCGTATTGACGTTGCCGCCGCCGATATGCGAGTGGATGTCTATTGCACCGGCCATGACGAAGCAGCCGGTAACGTCATAGGTTTTGTCAGCCCTCTTTGAGACCGGCTTTTCGATGATGACGCCATCCTCGATCCAGACGTCGCGTTTGCCGGTCGGACCGTTGATCGGATCCACCACTTCCCCACCTGCAAGACGGATCATCATGATGGCAAACCCTCTGCCTGCAGGGCCTGCTCGAGTTGCCCGACGATTGAATGAATGCTGGGGAGAGCGGACGGCGCCGTTGCGGCAACGGATCTTAGGGTTCCGATGCGGCTCGAATAGACCACGCCGTCATGGTCAAGGCCAGCCTTGCCGATACGAACGGTGACCAACGCGCCGGCGGCGGGCCGTTCACTCCTCACCAGCGCGACCGTGGGCACTCGGCTGCGTTTCGGCAGACGCGCCTCGTCACGCTCCGATACCCACAAATGCATATCCGCCTCCTTATCTGCAATCATCCGCTCGATGTCGCAAAGCCATGGGTCATGGATGGGTGAGCCGGTCGAAAAGCCTGTTCGCGGCGGAAAGCCCGTCATCCAGGTCGATGCCAAGACCATGCCCCAGGCGTCGTCGTCGCACGGGAGGAAAAGAGCCGTCGCCCGCCGGGCTCTGTTGATGTCGGCCAGCATGCCTTGTAGCATCGCCAGACTGGCCGGGTCATTGAGATGGGAGAAGACGAAGACGGGAAAACGCGCGCTCGCCATTTCGCTCAAGAACGCATCGATATTGGCGAGAGGGGCGGATGTTTTTCTTCCAGCCAGCACCGCCCTGAGGCTTCCGAGCACGGCGTCGATGGGAAAATCGGACGAGCCCACTTCGATCGCCTTCAAACGTCGCAGCGGCTCGCTGGCGGCGGCCGGCGCCTTGCCTTTGATCTGAAGCCAACGCCTTCGGCTTGACGACGACAGATCCGCCGTCGTTGACGCAAGCGATAAAAGCCGAACGTGATGAGCCGCTGCAATGTCGCCGACGATGATGATGAGGTCGGCGCGGCGCCGCACTTCCGTCGCCGTTGCAAAAAAACCGCCGATATCCGTGTGAAGTGCCACTTCATGAAGAAGGTCGCGGCCATTCACGTGGTCATAGGTCGCCCCGACCCGCTCCGCCAGCGCAATCAGGCTGCGGGAGCCATGGACATCCGATTCAATGGAAAATACCGGGCAGCGGCTCTTTGCCAGAAGCTTTGCCACCTGCTCAATTGCAGCAGGCAAAGGAACTGTTTGGCTGCCGATCCATGCAACCATCACACTCCGAAACTTTCTGGTGCCGTCGTGAATTTATCTGTTCTTCGTCAAATGTGAAGTCCATCCGACGAAAAATGCCGATCAGCTATCATATTTCAGGTAAGCAAACCGCTGATCGGCGTTGGGCGTGCCTTCGAGAGTACCGTCCGCCTTGCCCGGCTGCCATTGGACGACGTCCTCAATCTTTTTGGCGAGTTCGAAATCCTTGTCGGTCACGCCTTTGGCAGCATGGTTCATCAACAACACCTCCACCCACGCATAGGATGCCTTGAGATCGGGATGGTGCCAGGCCGCCTCTGCCAGGTGTCCAACCGTGTTGATGACCATAAGGGTGGATTTCCAATTGTGCGTCTTGTATCGGCGGCGTATCCAGCCGTTTTCGTAGCGCCAATGCGGAAGCTCCGCCTGCAGCTTCGAAACGATCTCGTCCTCGGAATAAACGCGCTCCCGTTTCCGTTCCGTCTCCTCGCTCATCGCGGCCGCTCCTTTGGTTCTTTTCTCCCGGTTCGTCACCCAGGCTTGCGCTGGTAGTAAAATACGATAACATAACTCAGGGCCCGATTATCAAAAAGTTCAGAAATAGAACCGATGTCGGACTCCGTCTCCATTCAAGTTCCTGGACGCTTACACCTCGGATTCCTGGACATCCCTGGCAAGGACAGCTCGCGCTTCGGCAGTATCGGTTTGCCGCTGGACGGCATATCGACGCGGCTGGAGATCTCGCGGGCAGCCGAGACCAGCGTCCATGGACCCGATAGTGCCCGGCTTTTTGCTCACCTTACGGCCCTGCGGTCTCGTCTCAAGCTTTCAGGCCATCACCGGGTGATGGTGCGAGAGACAATCCCGGCC